>WQST01000004.1 GCA_009787745.1 Lachnospiraceae bacterium | reverse complement strand
GCGATGATAAACGTCAATTCATACCCGATGGTCGTCGAAATGAGTAAAGGGCATAATATCGGCAGGTTTACGGGTATATACTATATTTTTTCGATGGCGGCGCAAATTTTCACCCCGATATTTTCAGGTTTTCTTTTAGAATATTATTCTTATATGACACTTTTCCCCTATGCAATGGTATTTTCCGCCTTAGCACTGGTGACGATGAGTCAAGTTTATCACGGCGACAGCAAGCCGCTATGAAAAAGAACAACAGTTCGCGGGAAAATCAAAAATACCTTCAATTTAAGGCTGTACAAATTTCCATTTTATGTTATAGTAATTATTAGCATGTTACTTTATCTATTTTTGATAAAGGTAAAAATATAAAAACGAAAGGATTGGTAAAAAATGGCAAAATGGGTTTATGAGTTTGAAGAAGGAAGTGCAGAAATGCGCAATCTTTTGGGAGGAAAGGGCGCTAACTTGGCAGAAATGACCAATTTGGGCCTGCCGATCCCGCAAGGTTTTACGGTTACCACGGAAGCCTGTACTAATTACTATGAGCAAGGGAAAACTGTTTCGAAAGAGATGGAAGATGAAATTTTTAAATGTCTTGCTTCACTTGAAAAGAAACAAGGCAAATCATTCGGTGATACCGATAACCCGTTACTGGTTTCAGTTCGTTCGGGTTCGCGCGCATCGATGCCCGGGATGATGGATACGATCCTGAATCTTGGTTTGAATGATGTTTCCGTTGAAGGTATGGCGGCTAAAAGCGGCAATCCGCGTTTTGCATATGATTCATATCGCCGTTTCATTCAAATGTTCTCAGACGTTGTTATGGACGTAAGCAAACAGCTTTTCGAAAAAGTTCTGGAAGAAATCAAAGAATCCAAAGGGATTCATTATGATTACGAGCTTACTGCCGCAGATTTACAGGAAGTTATCAAACGTTACAAGCAAATTTACAAAGATAACAAGAACGACGATTTCCCTCAGGATCCGAAGGTTCAATTGATGGAAGCGATCCGCGCCGTCTTCCGTTCATGGAATAACGAACGCGCCATCATTTATCGCCGTATGAATGATATCCCCGGCGATTGGGGTACCGCTGTCAACGTTCAGGCGATGGTTTTCGGAAATATGGGCGATACATCAGGGACAGGCGTTGCCTTTACCCGTAACCCATCTAACGGGACTAACCAAATCTACGGTGAATATCTTGCCAATGCACAGGGTGAAGACGTTGTCGCAGGTATCCGCACGCCGAATCCGATTACCGAAATGGCGAAAGAATGGCCTGAATGCTACAACAAATTTATCGAAATTACGCAAATCTTAGAAAAACATTATAAAGATATGCAGGATATGGAGTTTACGGTTGAAGACGGAAAACTTTATTTCCTCCAGACCAGAGCCGGCAAGAGAACTGCTTCGGCAGCTTTACAGATCGCCGTTGATATGGTTAATGAAGGCATGATTACCGATAAAGACGCCGTGCTTAGAATTGATGCGAAGTCACTCGATCAGTTACTGCATCCGACCTTTGACCCGAAAGCGCTTGCGGCCGGAACGGTTATCGGCGCCGCCCTTCCCGCATCACCCGGTGCCGCCGCAGGTAAAGTCTATTTTACCGCCGCGACAGCTAAAGCCGCCGCCGATGCAGGAAACAGGGTTATCCTCGTTCGTTTGGAAACATCCCCTGAAGATATCGAAGGTATGCACGCCGCCGAGGGTATCTTAACCGTCCGCGGCGGAATGACCTCTCACGCCGCCGTTGTTGCCCGCGGAATGGGAACAGCTTGTGTTTGCGGTTGCGGTGATATTACGATCAATGAAGAAGAGAAATTTTTCAAATTAGGCGGCAAAACCTATAATGAAGGCGATTATATTTCATTAGACGGTACGGCAGGAAAAGTTTATGACGGTGATATTGCAACAATTGACGCGACTATCGACGGAAATGCTAATTTCTCACAAATTATGAAATGGGCTGACAAATACCGTAAGATTAAGGTTCGTACCAATGCTGACGCTCCCGATGAAGCTCGTAAAGCGCTTGAATTCGGTGCCGAAGGTATCGGCCTGACCAGAACAGAACATATGTTCTTTGAGCCTGACCGTATTCCGAGAATCCGTGAAATGATCCTTGCCCCGAATGTAGAAATGAGAGAAAAAGCGCTTAATGCTTTGATTCCTTTCCAGAAGGGCGACTTTAAAGGTATCTACGAAGTTATGGGCGAGTTCCCTGTCACAATTCGTTTCCTTGATCCCCCTCTCCATGAATTCGTTCCGACTGATGAAGATGCGATTGCTTCATTAGCAAAAGATATGGGCATGACCGTGCAGGAAGTTAAAGATATCTGTAATTCCCTCCATGAGTTTAACCCGATGATGGGTCATCGTGGCTTGCGCCTGATGGTTACTTATCCTGAAATTGCCAAGATGCAGACCAGAGCGGTTATGGAAGCCGCTATTGAAGTTAAGAACGAAAAAGGCTTTAACATTGTTCCCGAAATCATGATTCCTTTGACGGGCGAGAAGAAAGAATTTAAGTTCGTTAAAGATATCGTTGTGGAAACCGCTGAGTTGGTTAAGAAAGAGAAAAATTCCGATATAGAATATTTAGTCGGAACGATGATGGAAATTCCCCGTGCTTGTATCTTGGCTGATGAAGTTGCCGAAGAAGCCGCCTTCTTCTCCTTTGGTACTAACGACTTAACGCAGATGACATTTGGTTTCTCACGTGATGATACAGGAAAATTCATTGATGAGTATTACAAACAACAGATTTATGAATCAGATCCGTTTGCTCGCCTTGACCAGAGCGGTGTCGGTTTCTTGGTTCAGATGGCATGTGAAAAAGGCCGTAAAGCAAGACCGGGCATCAAGCTTGGTATCTGCGGCGAACATGGCGGCGACCCCAGTAGTATTGAATTCTGCTACAATGCCGGACTGGATTATGTATCATGTTCACCTTTCCGTGTCCCGATCGCCAGACTTGCCGCCGCGCAAGCAGCGTTACATGCTGAAGAAGGCGGAAAAGTTATTCACGGTTAAGCGTAATTAAATAAATAATTAATATAGCCCACTGCATTTAGTAGTGGGCTATATTTTTATATTCCTGAGCGAAACGAAGTTCTCTAATGCTTAACAGAGGTTCTGCGCTTTAATCATCAAAACTTATACTGTGAAATCAAGGTATTAAGTCCCTCGACATCCGTTAACAGATTCGTACTTGATTCAGCGCTATCTTGGGCGGTCGTGACGATATCATGAATTTGTTGGTTGAAAGCCTTAATATTAGCACTGGTTTCGGCGATTTCTGAGTTCTGTGTAGCCAAAGATTCAGAAATATTGAACATTGACTGCGAGACCTGATTAATTCCTTCGACAATTTGCTTAAGCGCTTCTGCCGCCTGATTGGAAAGTTTGGCTCCTTCGGCGGTTCTTTCAGTGACACTTTTAATAATACCCGCACTCTTTTCAACCGCCTGACTGCTTTGCCCGGCTAACTGGCGAACCTGATCCGCGACGACAGCGAACCCTTTCCCATGCTCGCCTGCTCTTGCCGCCTCAATGGAAGCATTCAAAGCTAATAAATTAGTCTGATAAGCAATACCTTCAATAGTATTCATAATATCAGTAATCCCATCGACAGCAGTTCTCGTCTCTTCCATTTTGTTGACCACTAACTTCGCCATGTCACTGCCGACAACGGCATCATCATGGATTTGGGATGAGAGTGCGGAAACTTGCTTCGCGTTAACGGCATTTTTGGTTGCTTCATCGAACAGGTTTGCAACGACTGCCGCCAATTTGGCGGTTGAATCCAACTGTTTATTAGTTATATTGACAAGATTATTACTTTCAGCTTCCATTTCTCTGGTAGTATCGTTGACATTATTAGCGGATTTCTTGATAAGATTTAAGGTTTGGGATGTCATCTCAATCATATCCTTAATGGCGATATTAAGCACATCCTTATCATTTCTTAATTCAACACTTACAGAAAAATCACCTGTCGCCATGACTTCGACGATTTCGGTTTGCTTTCTGACACTGAGTACCATATTATTAAACGAGTCAATTAAGGCACCGATTTCATCATCATTTTCCTTATGCATCTCGACATCGATATAACCGTTAGCGATTTGGTTGGCAATATCGCTGATTGCTTTAATGGGACCAAGGGTTCGTTCGCTTTGCCACTTCTGCATCTTATTAGTAGTAATGCTGGTATAAATAAACAAAATAATTGTCATAGCTAATAATAAGTAAATTATCATTTGAAATATAACATCGATTCGATTATAACGCTGTTCAATCGTATCAATAAGTAAAAGCGTCAGCTTTGCTAACTCGGCGTCATAATTAGTATAAGCAGGGCTAAATAAAGTCGCGATGGCAAGCTCATGGTCGTTGGCTTCTAAAGCGGCGATGGCATTATCTTCGATAGCCGCCAGTTCATCAAGGATGCCGAGAATTTTATCGACAAGTTCGGTTTCGGTTTTACTGAGTCCGATTTCCATCATGCGGTTCAGCTTGTTGTCAAAGACATCAGGGTCGTTCAACATTTTGTTATAGGAATCGAAGACTTTGCTATCACCTGTGATGATAAAGGATTGCACTAACTTAATTAATGAATCATTATTATGCATAATATTACTGCTAAGCAATGTCATTTCGGATTTGTTGTTATTAATATGATTTAACATAGCGACGGAAAGACAAACCGTAACCAAAAATGCCGTTACAATAGCTGATAAAATTGAGACAGTTTTTGACACGTATTGATGTATTTCTTTCAGGGACATATTATTTTTGGTTACCATAGCATTATCCTCGCTTTCGAAGTGAAAATATAGTATAATATAGAAAAGTTAGGAATTTGGGTTGAATTAATACCATCTTCTTCACAAGTTATAACACATTATATAATTATTGCGGGAATAATTCAACACATTTAAACAGTTTTTAAATTTATTAGATGGAGGCAAGAATGAGATCCGGACGAAATAAGTTAAACAATGATTGGTTTTTTTATCATGGGACCGTACCTCCCGTGTCGATTGGCAGCGACAAAACTTCAAACTATCGGGCGGTTACATTACCGCATGATTTTAGCCTTGACTTCCCTTTTTCAGAGAATGCTAAGTCATGTGGGTCAGGCGGATATGTGGAAACAGGGGTTGGCTGGTATAAGAAAACTTTTACTTTAGATAAAGAAAGTACTGCCATGAAGCGGACTTTGCTTAAATTCGAGGGTGCTTATATGCTTGCCGAAGTCTGGCTTAACGGAAAAAGGTTAGGTCGGCATGTCTACGGATATACCCCTTTTGGCTGGGATATAACAGCGGCGGTCAACGAGATGTGCAATGCCGCGGAAGAAAATGACATAAATGTCATAAATATTGTTCTCGATATAAAAATCGATAATTCAGCGCAGCCTAATTCCCGCTGGTATTCAGGTTCAGGCATCACACGTTCGGTTTGGTTATATCAATTAAATGAAACGTATTTGCCGCCGTATGGAATTTATCTCAAAAATCAGGAAATTAATGATGAAAAAGCGGCTTTTACAGTCGAAACGAAGATTGAAGGAAAAGCATTTACAAAGCTTAAAACAACATTAAACGACCATTTAGGGAATGAGGTCGTCACAAATGAGGTTACGGTTGACGGTTATGGAAATGCGGCCTCGTTTCCCGGCAGTGAATATTTAAAACCGCTTAACGAGTTATGGGAAGATGAAGACGGGCGGAAGTCAGAGCAGGAATTTTCCGTACCGAAGCCAATTCTTTGGTCGCCCGAAAATCCTTATCTATATGAACTTGTGACAGGAATCTATGACCCGACAGGAGAACTGCTTGATGAAGTAAAAACCCGAATCGGTTTCCGCACGATTAGTTTTGATAATAAATCAGGCTTTATTTTAAATAATCAAAGATACAAAATTAATGGCGTTTGCCTGCACCATGACGGCGGATGCATGGGTGCGGCAGTACCGAAGGTTATTTGGCGCCGGCGCCTTCTTAAGCTAAAGGCGATGGGCGTGAATGCGATTCGTACCGCACATAATCCGTCCGACCCGGGCTTGCTTGATTTATGTGATGAGTTAGGTTTTCTGGTTATGGAAGAAGCCTTTGATGAATGGAAATGGCTAAAAGGTAAAGAGGGCGGCGCCAATACCCACCAAAGCCGCGGATATTCGGAGTGGTTTAACGAATACCATGAGCAAGACTTAAAAGCAATGCTATACCGCGACCGCAATCGTCCCTCGATCATAATTTGGAGTATCGGTAACGAAGTGCCTGACCAAACTGACCCTGACGGACATATGACCGCAAGACTGCTTAAAGGGATTTGCAAATCACTTGACCCTGAACGTCCCGTAACGCAAGGAAACGACCAAATAGGTGCCGAGCCGAAACAAGCGACCCAGGAATTTTTGCGTGAACTGGATGTGATCGGCTATAATTATGCGGGACGTTGGCGTGATACCGCCGGGACACTTTATGCTTTAGACCATGCGGCTCATCCGGAATGGACTATTATCGGAACAGAAAATACCAGTATCGCCGGAAGCCGTGGTGAGTATCATTTTAATGACGCTGAACTTTTCGATTGGCGTAAAAAACCATACTACAGCACTCCCGTGACAGTCGGAAAATTGCTTAAGTTCACGATGACACATGATTATGTCGCCGGAGACTTTATGTGGACGGGGATTGATTATCTGGGCGAAGCGCATTGGCCCGAACGTTCTGCCAGTTCGGGAGCGCTTGATACCTGTGGGTTTGAAAAGGACGGTTATTATTTTTATCAGAGCATTTGGAAGAGGGATGAGCCGACGGCATATTTGTTGCCGCATCTAAATTTAGATATAGAAGAAGGAACAGTCATTCCGTTTTTGGGATATACTAATTGCGATAGTGCGGAGTTATTCGTAAATGGGAAATCATATGGGCGAAAGGCGATGAATTATCCTGCTTACGGGATGTCGCAGATATATGGGAATTTCGAGAAAAAAAGATATCTGCCGAGTACTGATGATTTGTTTCTTTCGTGGGATGTACCGTATCAATCGGGCAGTATGCGGTTAGTCGGCTATGACGAGGAAGGTAATGAAATTATCGGATATGAAATCCGTTCAGCTGATAAGCCTGAACGGATTAAGATGCGGATTTATGATGATAATGGTTACTCAGAGCTTGATAATGACGGAGGAAATTATTCACTAACAGCTGATGAGGGAATTTTTCAAGTAGAAATTGAAATAACGGATGTCTCGGGAAATTTTTGCCCGCAAGCAATGGATGTTTTGGATATTGAGGTAGAAGGAGCGGCGAAATTAATCGGTATAGATAACGGCGACCCGTCGTCTCATCAGAGTTTTCGCGGTGATAGAATTGCGGCTTATCACGGGCGCGCGTTGCTGGTACTAAGTACTGTCTGTGAATCCGGTGATTGCATTATAAGTGTGACGGCTAACAAAGAAGCACCATTATATTCTTATCAGGCGATTAGTCACATATCATGGAGTAGAGTATGAAAAGTGTCCGCAAGCGGACACTTTTCATACAGCTGTTGGCAGGCATGGAGGTTAGTGGGGGATAAAATGCAAATTTTGATTTATTTCGCTATTTTCGCGGCTAAACTTGTGGAAGTGTCGCTGGCGACTGTTCGTAATGTTTTAATTAATCGCGGCGAAAAGCTTTTTGGTGCGTTAATAGGGTTTGTCGAAGTATTAATTTGGATAATTGTCGTCAGTAATGTTTTAGGAACCTTGAAAGAAGATCCGATAAAAGCTTTGGTTTATTGCCTTGCTTTTTCATGCGGGAATTATGTCGGTGTTATTATTGAAGGCAAATTGGCATTGGGAACGGCTTTAATTCAAGTAATGATAGCAGAAGAAATGGATGCGGGTAATGTTATCAAAGAGATAGAAGACGAGAAAGAAAATCTTAATGTTTTGCTTCGCGAAAAGGGTTTCGGTGTGACGACGGTTCCGGCACAAGGGCTTGAGCGGGAAGTTAATATTATGATGATTTATTTGAAGCGTAAAAGCGTTCCGGAAGCACTTGATTTAATAAGATCGCATACCCCTTCCGCCTTGGTAACAGTAAACGATGTCCGGCAAATGCGAAATGGGTTTATCAGGAAGTGAGAGCGTGATATAATGACGTTAGTACTTTCAAATGTAGGTTGTGTATTTTTTTACAAGGAATGGAGTGAATATGAATATTTTAGTTATTAATTGCGGCAGTTCTTCGCTTAAGTTTCAGTTGATTAATAGTGTGTCGGAAGAAACGATTGCAAAGGGGATTTGTGAACGGATCGGAATCGACGGGAGTCAGCTGGTTTATCAGGCGGTGGGGAAGGATAAAATCACGAATGTGGTTAAGATGGACGACCATCTTAAAGCGGTAAAATTAGTTCTAAACGCATTGACCGATCCGGTCAATGGAGTGCTTAGTAGTTTTAGCGAAATTGGAGCGGTTGGGCATCGTTTAGTACATGGGGGTGAGAAATTTCATAGTTCGGTTTTGATTACTGATGAAGTTATTAAGGCGACAGAAGAGTGTAATGATTTAGCACCGCTACATAACCCTGCCAACTTAATCGGGGTTCAGGCTTGCCGCGAGCTGATGCCCGGGACGCCGATGGTCGGGGTTTTTGATACGGCTTTTCATCAGACGATGCCGGAGGAAGCCTATCTTTATGGAATACCCTATGAGTACTACGAGAAATATAAAGTAAGACGCTACGGCTTTCACGGAACCAGCCATAATTATGTTTCACAACACGCGGCGCTTCTGTATCAAGCGAAAATAGACGCGGCCCGCAGTTTGGAAGATTTGAAAATTATCGTCTGTCATCTGGGTAACGGCGCCAGTGTGACAGCGGTTAAGAACGGAAAAAGCATCGATACATCAATGGGCTTAACACCGCTGGAAGGATTGATTATGGGGACGCGGTCAGGTGACATTGATCCGGCGATTATTGAATTTTTAGCATTAAAAGAAGGGATGAGCATCCAAGAAGTTACCGCAATGCTTAATAAAAAATCAGGTGTGGTCGGTTTACAAAACGGCGGTTCATCGGATTTTCGGGACATTACGGCTGATTATTTGGCGGGAAAAGCAGAGGCGGTCAGAGCAATGAAAGCTTATGTTTACCGTATTGCTAAATATATCGGCGCTTATACGGCGGCAATGAACGGGGTTGATATTATATGCTTTACAGCTGGAATCGGTGAGAATAACAATGTTGTGCGGACAATGGTTTGTGAGTATTTAGGCTATTTAGGAATTGAAATAGATGAATCCGCGAATGAAATCAAGGGTGAAGAAGTAGTATTCTCAAAAGCCAACAGCAAAGTCGCCGTTATGTCGGTACCGACAGACGAAGAACTGATGATTGCACGGGATACGAAGGGGATTGTTTCTTGAGTAAGCATAATCCATTTCTCAACAATCTGCATAGTCGTTAAATAATAAATTTCAACAGGGCGTCATCGGGAGCGAAGGCGCTCTTTGTTTTTTGGTAAAGATGTGATATTGTTACTAATACAAAACTTAGGATTGTCTTGTTTCGTTCCATGGCGCTTTTAATACTTGATTGTCTTGACAAAAAAGGCTATAATGTTTAAAAAAGTGACATTCTTGTGCTTTATAGTGTAATCGAGGGGTTAAGGAGGAATTTTATGCGTATTGCGATATGCGATGATGATCAACAGCAATTATGTATAATCCGTAAGGAAATTGAAGAGTACTCCATTATTAATAAATTAGGTTTTTTTATTTCTACATATACTTCTGCGGTAAATCTTTTGGAAGATGCGGTTAAAGAAAGCTTTAATATTATTTTTCTTGATATCTCGATGCCGCAAATGTGCGGTATCGAAGCAGCTGAGCATATTCGCGTTGTAGATACGAATGTGCAAATAGTTTTTGTAACGAATTTAGCTGATTATATGCCGCGTGGTTTTGATGTTATGGCGGCCGGTTTTATTGTAAAACCTATCAGAGAAAAGGCAATTTATAATATTTTAGAAAAATTAATTAATTTATTTAACCGCAAGAATTTAACACCTTATGAGGTGAAATTAAAAGGCGGACAAGTTGGAACAATTCAATTACAAGATGTACTTTATATGGAGAGTAACCTCCATATAATATGCGCTTTCACAAGAACTTTGAAATGCGAATATTGGGGAAAATTATCCGAGGAGCTTAAAAAGTTGTCACAATATGGTTTCGTCCAATGTCACCGTTCTTATTTAATCAATATGGCGTGGGTATGGATTATCACGGACGACTGTGTTACATTTACCAATAATTTATCATTATCTATCGGCCCTAAATTTAGAGACAACTTAAAGGATACATATAGAAGATATAGAAAATAAGGGGATCATATATGTTCGATATGCTCTGGGTATTTTTTGAAATTTGTATTGCTTGCTTTGAAGTTTTTATTATGAAGATGATGGCGGAGGGATTTTTAAAGCAAAAGCGGAACATATCTAAAAAAACCGGCTTTTTAGTTTGTGCTTTAGCTGTCTTAATATCAGCTATAGTTTCTATATACATGAATGGTATATTGATAATGATAGTAGCTAAAACCATCTTTATATCGGTGTTAATTTCTTTTTCATTTTGTAAAGCAAAATTATATTGGTATGGAATTATCGGCTTATTGAAAATTCTTTTTAGTGTTGTCTTTGAATCTCTGGGCGCGTTTGTGATTGTTTTGTTCCAAGGCATTGAAATCAATGACACGCTTGGAGTAAACAGTTTTAGATATCAAGTAAACGTCGTTGCGAATCTTCTGCTTTTTTTATTCATTAATATATTGATCCGTTTCAGAAAAGGAAAAACTAATAATTTACCACCTAAACAATGGATGATTTTATGTATTCTTCCTTTACTATCAATCTTTATTTCGGTGCAAATCTTTTACACTTCTACAAGTGAAGGTCAGCCGATAACTTTTCTGCTTATTTTTAGCATTCTTAGTTTGCTTTTTTCAAATGTCATTATTTTTTCCATTATTGAAGGGTTACTCCGAAGATCGGAAGATAAGGAAAAGCTGGCGGTTACTGAGGCTCAGCTAACTGCGCATCGTGAACATAGTTTGAAATTAGCAGAAAGCCGTACACATATTCAACAATTGGCTCATGACTTTAGACATCATGTCAATGCGTTTCAATTTTTTATAGAACAGGGTCAATATGAAGAACTTTCACTTCGCATTAATGAATTAGTGCAATATCATAATAATACTCAGTTAATGCTGGATACAGGGAATCCCATGCTTGATGTTATGTTGACAACGAAGCGTAATGTAGCCGAACAGGAAAATATTCAATGTGATTGGTTGATTCAAATTCTGCCGGAGTTACCCATTCCGGTACTTGAGCTTTGCTCGATTGTTGGAAACGCATTGGAAAACGCTATTGAAGCTTGCCGGCGCGCCGGTGATTTAATACATTTATTTATTGACTTAGAGCTCCGCATATCTGAAAATGTGTTGCTATGCGAAGTAAAAAATACGATTGGTGCGAAGCCTAAGCTACGGGAGGGGAGAATAGAAACCCTGAAGCAGGATATGCTTCATCATGGCATCGGGCTTAAGAGTATGGAGGAAAGCTGCTTGAGATTGGGGGGGAAATTGAGTTATGATTATGACGAAGACATGTTCTTGTTACATATTTTAATTCCGCTTTAATACTAATTCTTTTATTCTATTTTTCTTTATTCAACTTAAATATTCGACAAAGATTTCATAAATTATTTTGTGTTTCTCTTAAAATATAATTAAATATTTCAATAAAAATAAGTAGTTTTATTTTTTGGTGCAATGAGAGATACTATTCGTGCAATAGGTATTGTACAACTATTTGATAAATGATATCGTTACAGTAGGAGGTTTAATGCTATGATTCATAGACTGGCAAAACAAGCAACATTAGTATTAATATCAGGTAATGTAGCTAAGGTTGAAGAAGAAGATATTTATACATATGCGTTTGAGAATATCATTTCAACTACGATACATATTTTGCTTTGCTTGATGCTTTCAACTTTTTTTGGATTGGTTATAGAGGGTGTTGTCTTTATGGTTTGCTTTGCTCTGTTAAGGCGTTTTGCCGGGGGGCATCATGCGAAACAACACTGGAGCTGTATCATAACATTTGCAATTATTTTTAATTCGATGTTGATTATTATATCATTAATGCCAATTCAAATTTATTCAGCTACTGCTATCTTAGCTTCATTAATATCGGTTTGTATTATTTATAATTTAGCACCAGTTGAACATGAAAATAAACCTATTTACCAAGGACAGCAAAAAGTACTCAGAATAAAAAGCAGAATATTGGTATCGGTGATGTCACTTATTGTAATAATTGGAATGTTCTCAAACGCAAACAGTATTTTTTTAGCAATAGCTTTATCTATGATGTTTGTTACAGGAAGCATGACATATGCTAAGCATATAAAAAGAAAGGTGGTAATGAATTATGAAGAACCAAGATAAATCCAATCCATTGCTCAAAGGAGCAGCGTCTTTAGCTCGCAAAGTTGCGCAAAACGAGATATCAGCCGCATGCTGGGTGTTTTATAATCAGCCCAAAGAGCCGGAAAATATGGCGGCGCGGTTACAAAGGATGAAGTAACCTAGGTGATTGTTAAACTAGCTTGGAACATAACAACCATAAATTTTCGTCTCCGTTTGTTGGTGAGATTGTGTGTGACGATACTATTTTACTACAAATGGAGAGAAAGTTTATAGAAGCAGTGCAATTTGACAACTACCTTGATGAAATAATCGGCAAACAAGGAGATAGGTGTTTAATGGAAAATATAAAAGTAGGAGTAATTCAGCTTAAAATATTAGGTTCAAAATTTGGCACTAAAAATCGATATGAGAATATAAAGAGTGTTGAAGAAAAGATAACACAGCTAATGGAAGCAAATCCGCAAACAGATGTGATTGTAATGCCGGAAGAATTTTATACCGGAAGTTCCTATAATTTTACAAGTATTCCGGAAGCTTTTAGCGGAAATAAAGCAATAAAAAAATTATCAGAATTGGCAGAAAAGTATAACTGTTATATTATTGGTGGGGTTACAGGCTCTGTTGATAATGAAGGGAAAGATAGAAGATATCGTAACATAGGCTTTATATTAAATAGAAAAGGAAAAATAATCGGAACGCAGGAGAGAAACTATATCTTTTACCGCGAAGCAGAATTTATTGTCAAAGGAGTAGAAAAAAAAGTATTTGATTTGGATATTGGACGGGTTGGCATATTGATGGGAATAGATATGTTTTATGAAGACATGATAAAGCAAATGGTAGCCTTAGGAGTAGAGATTATTTTTGCTCCTTGCTTGCTTCCGAGTCCTTTAAATGAAGAAATAAATAAAAGTTTTATTATTAATAAATGGAAGTCAATGGTTTTGGCAAAAGCTTATGAATATGGTATTTTTATTATCGGTGTAAACGGAGTAGGAGAAGTGAGTTATTTGAAAGGACGCTTTGAAGGGGGGAGCATTATTGCTGGCCCATTTGGAAAAATACTTGAGCTGGATAATGATGAATATATTAATGTAATTGATCTAAAATCGGCAGATATCGAAAAAGCTAAGAACTATGTAGAATTAATATAAAGGATAAGATAATATGGCAAAATTAGAATTACACGTTAGAAACTATAAATTATTGTATAAATATATAACCGAAGATTATTTTAAATATGAAATAGATATTATATCCGTAGGAGATGAAGGCTGTATTTTTCATATGCCGTCAAGTAAAGAGATTATAAGTATATTTAACACAATAATTAATGCTGGTCTTCAGCCTAAATTAATTACCCCTAAAGTAGTAGATATTCATTTCGAAAAAATTATGGATTTGCTGCAAACGCTGGTAAATAATCACTTAGATTATCAATTGGTTATCAATGATTTCGGGGTTTTATATGAAGCATATAATAGAAAAATTCTACCTTCACAGGTTTTTGTCGGCCGCAGCTTATCAAGAACTTTGGAAGATACCCCTTGGCATTTTCTGTTACTTGAAAATGAAGAATTTAGTGATGATATGATTTCTAATACCATGGCAGACTACTCTAAGTATAAATTTTTGAAAAATTATGGTATAACAGGTATCGAAACAAGCCTTCTTCCGGAAGCAATGAGAGGATTAGCTCGTATTCAGAAGTGGGGATGGAAAATAAATTGTCATTTAGCTAATTGTGCGGTAGCTTTTGCCAGAAAATGTGCTTATGCTAAACATAAAAATCTTGAGATTGGCAATTGCGTAAACCATTGCCATGAAAGTATAGATATTACAATGTCGCAATATAGTAATGGAATAGATTATCAACCATGCCATAATCAATTGGATAAAAAATTATTAGATTTTAATTTGCTAGGCAATGTTTTATATCGGCGGATAGAAATGCAAGAAGAATGGTTAATAGATGCAGACGAAAACATAACTTTTGTCATACATGATTATGATCTTGAAAAGTCTGATTTAGAACATATCATAAATACCTTTAGGAGGACATATCATGAAGAAATTACTAATTAAAGCACCGATTAATTCTATATATTCAACAGAATTACAGATAGAATCAGGTGCAGGAGAATTATATGGCGGTTTTGAGTTTGATTATGGGCATTCAATGACTTTTTCAGGAAGAGCCAAGAAGTCTTGCTTTGATAATCGGAAAACAATTATGCCGTATCAAGACTTTGAAACAGCAGTCAGAATCGCCCATGATAATGGTGTAAAAGTAGAATTGGTGGCAAACCTTCCTCATTTTAATGATTGTAATTTTTCCGGCAATAATGATGGTGATAAGAAATATATTGAATATATAAAAATGGGAATTGATGCAGGTGTTGATAGAGTAATTGTAGGGGATTTAGGTAATCTTATACGATTAAGAGCAGCCGGTATAAATTTCCCGGTTACTGCCAGTACATTTCTTACCTGTCTTAATAAAAAAACCATTAAATTTCTCGAAGAAATGCATATTGAAAAGGTGGTTCTTCCACATACATTTAGCTTAGAAGAAATCACAGAAATTGTTACCGATACAAAAATAAAGGTAGAAATTTTCGGACATTTTGGCTGTTCATTTTTAGAAAGTACTTGTGGTCTTTTGCATGTAAATGATGAAAGACTTCAAACGGGAATACCATGCAGGGCAAAGTTTATTATCCAGTCAAGCGGGGAAGAAATATCCATTTTAGATGTAAATGAAGATTGTTCTTTATGCCTATTGGATGAGGTAATGAAAACAGGGGTAGAATCGATTAAAACGATAGGTCGTGATTTAGATCCAATGTTCATGGCGGCTATAACCGCGGTTTATGCTAAAACCATCGATTATATTCTAGAAGGAAAAAGTATACAAGAAATATTAGAAATTATAAGTGATGAAATGGATTTTGGTATGTGGGAAAACACTTTTTGTAAAGAAAAAAGATGCAAATATATGTGGAATAATTATATTATTTAAAGAGTTTGTAAAAATCTAAAATAGAAGATCATTTCAAAAAGGTGAATAAAATGAGCATAACAATGTTAGAAGTTCAAGGTTTACATAAAAAATATCAAAATACTGTGGCGGTTGATGATGTAAGCTTCAAAATTGACAAACAAGATATATTTGGATTATTAGGCCCAAATGGAGCAGGCAAATCGACAACAATTAGTATAATAAGTGGAATTATTCACAGAGATAAGGGTGAAATTTTAGTAGAAGGCAAAAATTTTGATAAGAATCTAAAAGATATAAAAAGGAATATGGGATTAGTTCCACAAGATATTATTATATTTGAAGATCTGACTGCCAAAGAAAATTTAGAATATTTTGGAAGCCTTTATGGTATTAATAATAAAACACGGAAGCATAATGTTGACCAAACCCTTGAATTTATTGGATTAACAGATGTTGCGAATAAATTTCCCAAGACATTTTCAGGTGGAATGAAAAGAAGGCTTAATATCGGCTGTGCTATTGTCCATCGCCCCCAAATAATTATTTTGGATGAACCAACTGTTGGTATTGATGCACAATCGAGAAACCATATCATGGAATCGATACGGAAACTAAACCAACAGGGAGCAACAATTATATATACTTCTCATTATATGGAGGAAATCCAAAGCCTGTGTAACCGTCTTTTGATTATTGATAAAGGAAAAGTCGTTGAAAGCGGTAATACTAATGAACTTCTACTAAAATATAATTTAAATGAAACATACCTTATCATGTTGGATAAAAAAATTCAAAATGAGCTTTGTAAACAATTGAATGAAATTATCGGTGTTGTAAAGTGCAGTATAAACGAAAAAGTATTGGAAATTGAAGCGCAGGCGAATACATTTTCATTAAAGCATATATTGGATGTTATTGAAAGAACAAACTATAAATTTTTATCAATTAATATGAAAAGAAATAATCTGGAAGATATCTTTTTACATTTAACAGGCAAAACATTAAGAGATTAGGAGTTAATCAGTGATAATATCTACATTTAAATATACATTAAAAAGGGAAATAAGAGATTATACAAGTATGTTGTTGATGGTTTTTTTTCCGGCAATATTGGCTCTTATTGTTGGCAATGCACTACAAGGTGATTTTCAAGCACCGAAAACAGAAAAGTATAAAGTAGCGCTAATAGAAGGTGATATGTATATGGAATCTTTAAAAAGCGTATTTGCAGCAGAAGCAGTAAGTAATATTACTGAAACTATAATTTTGAATAATCATTCAGAGGCAGACAATGCATTGTTATTAGGCGAGATACATGGATATATATGGTACGATTCTGATGAGATTAATTTTGTAGTTGAAGATCCAGAACTGCAAGGAGTGGCGATTATAACATTTATTCTCACACAATTCACAAGGAATCAAAATATTTTTACACATCAAAATGTGAATTACAATGATTATGATGTTATTGGAAATCGATTACTGGAAACTTATATACAAGCAAGAGGGTTATCTAATAACCATATTCCGAGGGCATTTGATTATTATGGTGTAACACTCACAGTTTTAGTTTGCTTATTTGGATCGCTGTATGCAATTAAAATAATTAGTGATACCCTAATAGGACGAAAACAGGAAAGACTACTTTCAGTAACGAACAGGTTACTACCGATATATATAGGCGTCTTATTGGCATCTATACTTTTGGTAGCCATGCAAATTTCGGTATTGCTTATTTTTTATAAAATGGTATATGGCGTATTTTTAGGAAGTAATTATTTTAGGCTAATAGCAATTCTTTTTATCTTTATTATCTTTTCAAATTTATTTGGGCTTGCTTTGATTTCAGTGGTTAAAGACTATGGCATTGCTTATACATTAGCAAATATCATAATTTTAGGTTCAACTTTTTTAGCCGGAGGATTTGTAATCATAGATTTGGATCATTTTGGGGCAGGTAGATTGATTAATCAGCTTCTGCCAAATGCAGTATGCCAGAATGTATTATTTAGTACAATATATGAAACAAATTCTGTATCGTTTATTGAATATATTCAAGTAATGGCGGCGGGGGCATCGATTTTGATTATTGTTGCAGTTTTAACGAATAAAAGGAGGCTTGCCAAATGATGATTCTTAAACTAAATATGAAAAGAAATTTAAATGGCATTTTTAGACTCATCTTGTTTTTATTGCCCATCATTGCCATTATATTATTTAATATAATTATTTTCTCTGATGATAAAGAACAAACAGATAATTCTTTTGTTTCAAAATGTAGAGTTGGTATTTGGGATCAAGATAAAACGGAATTTAGTAATGAAATGATTCGGTATCTTAGTGAGCGATACTCGATTAAGATTTTGGATGGTTCGGAAATACAACATGAGTTAATAAAGAATAAAATTGATTATGCAGTCATTTTGCCAATGGGCTTATATGAAAGTATACGTAATAATGATTCAATTGAAATTACGTCAGTGAGTTTAACAGAAAGTTCCATTTATATTTTTGTCGATTATGATATAAATAGCTATCTTCATCAGTATGTAATTGCAAGTGATCTTACTGATACAGATACTGAGTTACAGTCATTTGTGAAAGATATAAATGAAAATGCCGTAAAAGTAAATTTAATAATACCGCAGGACAATCAAGAAGAAAGAGGTATTTCAAGTGCGATTAAAGTATTCTGGGGATTTATTATATTTTTCATGATTTACTATAATTGTTATTTTGGAATGAAGCTTTATCAAGATAAAAGGAATGGGATATTAACTAGAATTACAACGACAAAATATAGCTACGGAAAATATGTAATATCATTACTGCTGAGTGAATTAGGGATCTATATAATACAATTGTTAGTTATTTTAGTATTTATGCTATTAGCGGTAAAATCTTTGAATGCTGGAATGGTTATTGATATCATTTTGGTTCTTCTTGGATCAGGGTTGACTGGGTTTATGCTGGGCACTTTTATGTCATCTATTTCTAAAACTAAAAATATGTTTTTGGCATTATTAAATATTTTGATTAATGTTTTAGCTATGTTGGGTGGATTATACTGGTCTATCTTATATATGCCTGAGAATATGTTGGTTTTGTCCAAATTAACACCTACATATTGGCTGAAAATAGCAATGGATAATGTTCTTAATGGGGAAAGTTTGCTTATTTCAAATGAAATATGGATGATTTCAATTTTTATTATCATCTTATTTGTTATGGCTGTAGCCGGAAACCGTTTAACTGCAAAGGAGAAATAACATGAGCCAAATACATAATAAAGCGATATTTGATAGTTTAGGCGAAGATTATGAAACACACAGTAATGTAAATTACTATCAGAAAATAGGGAATGGGATTATCAATTTCTTATATAATTTTCTTAATATAAAATCAGAGGAAATGGATATCAATATTCTTGATTTATGTTGCGGTACCGGTATACTGACAAAACAATTAAGCGATACATTTAAGAATGCAAGATTTTTAGGAGTTGATATATCGCAAATAATGCTTAAAGAAGCACAAGCAAAAGAGATTGATAGAGCCGATTTTATCCAAATTGACGGTCGGGATTTAGGAACTTTAAATTATCAAGCCGATCTGATAACTTGTAATTATGGTATTCAATGGTTAAATGAAGATGCTTTTATAGGCATATCAAAGATACTAAAATCAAAAGGTTATTTTATATGTTCTATCCCTGGTTATACATTGCAAAATGTAAAGGTAAGCAAAGAATCCGTGACATTTACAGGTAATAAACTTTTTAAAGCGATTATAAAAATTTCAAATAAAAATTGCCATTACCAAGAAGCGAAAGTACCTGAAAAAGTTATGAATGTATGGAATGACACCTTGGGAGAAAAAGAAATTATCAATGCAGCATTACAAAATAATATGGAATTGGTTCATCAAGAGATATTAATTTTTCAAATAGATTATAAAAATGCGGAAGATATGATTCAAAGCATATTATCAAGAGGTACCTTTGGGGACATATTATCAGAAAAAAGTGATGAATTCATATATGCACTCACGAAATATATGACCAGGATGAGTGAAAAATATAATAATTGCACGGAAGAAAATGTCACGAAATATTTGATTTTTAAGAACGATTGAAAGGATAAATGAGATGAATGTATGTTTGCTGCAAACGGATGTAACATTTGAATCAAAACAATTATTATTTATGGATTTAAATGAAAAAATTAGTGAAGCTAAGAAGCCGCTTGATTTAATTATTTTACCAGAATTGTTTTCAGCCAGTATAAATTTAATTAATTTGGATGAAACAGCTGAAGATTTGATGGGGGATACAGTTCATTTTTTGGTAGATTTGGCAAAATCTGAAAATTCTATGGTTATTGGTGGAATTTTTGAAAAGGATAATTACTCATATTATAATTCAGCAATCATTATTAATCGTAAGGGAAATATTTTAGGGAAATATCGAAAAATATGTCTTAATGAGTTTGAAATGCATTTTATGAAACCCGGAAGAAAAATTGATATTTTTGAAACAGAATTCGGTAAATTTGGAGTATTAATTGGAAATGATCTAAATTCATTGGCTTTATGTGAAAAATTAGCCGCGTCTGAAACAGATTTTATTATATGCTTAACCCAAATTCCTTATGAATATGATTTTATTCTTGAACAGATAGCATTATCAAGAGTTATGGACATTCCTTGCTTTTTATTTATGATATGTGTAACGGGGACAAGCAGTGTATCAAGAATTAATTTTTCGGGGCAGACGTCCATTTTAAGATATGTAGAATGTGGTGAGGATTTAATTAAAAGTTCAAGAGATGATTATATATTAGCTGGGTTGCCAAAAGATGATGCCGGATTATTGGTTTATTATATAGATCTTGATGAATACCAAAAAGAGAAAGAGTTTTGGTCAGGTCAAATACCTCATAAGAAGATTCATAAAATGCTTTGTAATAATTAGTTCGTAGTAAAAGTAAAATCCAAGGAGATGTGATGGAAGAAAAATTATTAAGCAAAATAAATTTTGCTTTGGCTCAGGCAGAAAGAAGTAAATTTTATAAACAGAGAAAAATTCCGGTAACAATTTCGAATATTGAAGAGTTTCAAAAAATTAATTTTACAGAAAAAAAAGATCTAAAGAAAAGTGATCCATTTGATTTATTATCAGTTGAAATAGATGATATTCAACAATATCATGAGTCATCTGGTACGACAGGTGAATCGGTATCGGTATGGTATTCACGTAAAGATATGCAGGAAGCGGCTAGGCAACTTAGAGATAAAGACATAAAAATCACAAAGAAAGATATTGCCCTGATTCGATTTCCTTATGCACTGTCTGTCCCGGCTCATATATTTACTGGAATGCTAATTGATGATGGTGCCACAATTATTCCTGTCAGCAGAGGTTCAATGGTTACGCCATATCAAAGAGTAATAAATATTATGAAAAAGATTAACGCAACCATATTGGTTTGTAATCCCTCAGAAGCAGTAGTCTTAGCAGATGTGGCACAGCATCTTGGATTCGACAGCAGAAAAGATTTTTCCGTCAGAATGATATTGGTGGCAGGTGAAATGTTATGTGATGGCAGGAAAATGCAGATAGAAAAATTATGGGAAGCAAAAGTTTTTAATTTCTATGGGATGACAGAGACAGCAAATATTGCCGTATCCTGCGCTTATGGCAATTTGCACATATCTTCTGATTATTATCTTGAGATCGTTAAGATCGATGATCGGAAGGCAATAATAAATACCGGAAAAGGATTGTTGGCGGTAACACAACTGAATAAAGAAGCATTTCCGCTGATTAGATATCAAACAGAGGATATTGTAGAAATCAAACAAGAAAAATGCCAATGCGGAAATCAAATGCCAATGCTCATTCACCATGGGAGATTCGCTGATGCCATATGCAATAGAGAAAAATGCATTTCAATGCTTGATATTCAAAACCAAATCTATGGAAATGAGAAATTGAATCCTAAATACTTTAGATTGATATTTCAAGGAGGGATATTAACAATCATTGTAGAACAAGAAGAATATATGAATATAGTTAAATGCAAAGAAATTGACCTACCCATTTCAAATGAAGTTAAATATGTTTCTAAACATCAAATAGAACCAATAAATGAATTATTAAAAATTACAAAATTAAGGAAAGCAAATTATTACATCAAAAATGCAAATGAAAAGGAGAGCGATTAGCATGGAAAAAAAGCAATTATGGTTAGATATTTCGGATTTACAGGATAAGGAAGGGCAAAAGCTGCTAAATTATGCGGTAAATGTAGGATACAATGGTGTCCTTATTAATGAAAAACAACTTTCATTGATGGAAAAAGTATCAAGAAATATTATTACTATGATAAAAATAAATAAAGAGAATAAAGAACGGTTGAAAAAGTATACACGAGAAAATAGTGACAGAAGAATATTGGGATTAATAGATGGCAATGATGAAAAATTAATTGATGATGTCGGAACAATTGAAAAAGGAATATTTATTACAATTGATGATAAAAAAAGCATGGAGCGTGCAATTGAATTAAGTCCATCATATAAAACAATTGTTATTCAATTCCAATCAGTCACTAATATCCCCCTTGAATTAATATTAGCTTATTCTCAGGAATATAAGAATACAATATGTAAGATAATTTCTAATAGTGAAGATGGATGGATTGCGACAATGACTATGGAAATGGGAAGTCAAGCTGTTCTTATTAAAACATCTGATATTGAAGAATTAAATCAATTGAAGAAGAAGATAGATAATTTGATAAATATGACTATGGAGATAGAAGAACTTAAGGTGGAAGAAATTAAACACATAGGAATGGGCGATCGGGTATGTATTGATACGATTAGTAAATTGGATAATGACGAAGGGATGATTTTAGGATCCACATCTTCAGGAGGTATTTTAGTAAGTTCTGAAAATCATTATTTACCATATATGGATTTACGACCCTTCCGGGTAAATGCAGGTGCAATTCATTCGTATATTTTATGTCCGGATAATAAATATAGATATTTATCAGAGCTCCAATCGGGAGATGAGGTTATGGTGATTAACTCAAAAGGCAGAGCAAGAGCTGTAAGTGTTGGCCGGATTAAGATGGAAAAGCGTCCGATGTTATTAATTAAAACAATTTCTAAAAATGGAAAACCCACAAATGTAATAGTGCAAGATGATTGGCATATAAGAATAATCAGTAGCAAAGGAGAAGTGAAAAATAGTGTTTTACTTACTAAAGGAGATGTTGTATTAGGATGCATGATGAAAGAAGGACGGCATCTGGGAGTAGCAATTGATGAAACAATTATTGAAAAGTAGGAGAAACACATAATGCGAGAAATAATTGAATATGTATGCACCCAAGGTCGTCGCTCTTTTCATTTTTTAAAGAATTATGCAAGTGAATTGAGAGATATAACGGCTGTAGAACCGATAAAACTAAAAAGCTATCAAAAAGACGCATTAAAAAACCTATTGGATTATTTGTATGAAAAAAATTCTTTTTATAATGGACTATTAAATCAGGTAGGATATAATGTTGAACAAGAATTTACATGGGATATATTTCAACGCATACCATTATTTTCCAAAGAAATGTTAAGGAAAAAAAAAGATGGATTGCTATGTGTACCTATAGAAGAGATTCTTCATGTACATACATCTACCGGTACATCCGGAGGTGAAAGTATATCAATTATGTATACTATCAATGACTTGTATGGCAGTGATTTATATCCTCAATGGGGAAAGCTATTTTATTTAAATGCAACGGATGTGGTTGCGGTTGCATTGCCATATGAAATGAGTTCTGCGGGGCAAGCCTTTCAGCGAGTTGCTCAAATAGGGTATCAAGCTGTCGTCCTACCGGTTGGCAAGGGAGGGGCATACTCCGACCCAACGAAAGCCATAGAATTAATGAAAGAATTTAAATGTACTGTTTTAATTTCTTCACCTTCATATGTAATAGAATTAATGAAAGCAGCTGAAAATTGCGGATTTAATATGAAAGAAGATATTTTAGTAGAGCAGATATGGCTTACCGGTGAAGGGTGTTCAAATAAATTTAGGAATAGAATAGAATCAAAATGGAATGCGGATGCAAGATTTTACTATGGTTCCTTAGAGTGCGGAGCCTTGGGAATTGAATGCGGCAAAAAAGATGGGTATCATATTCCGGATTCCCATGTTTATCTGGAAATAATTAATCCGGACACAGGTGAGACGTTGGAAGATGGCGAAATTGGCGAAATAGTAGTCACAACGCTTCTTAAGGAGGGGACACCTTTGGTTCGATATCGAACACAGGACATTGGATTTATTGAACATTTTAGATGTGAATGTGGAATTCCATTAAAGAAGCTATATTTAAGAGGAAGAAAAATTGATCAGATAATAATTGATGGAAAAGAATATGCGCCTATTTATATTGAGGAAATGCTAATGAATATAAAAGAGGTGGGAGATAATTATTTTATTAATGTAAGGGAAGATATGGCTGAGGTTGTTATCGAATTAGCTTCAAACTGTATTTATAGAGATGGGCTTGAAGAAATTATCTCCAGTCAGCTTGAATATAGGTGCGGGATGCCTAATCAGATTAAAATTGTTGATAAAATACCTTGTGATGGGAAAAAAGTCAGACGTGTAAACTATATTAACGGAAAGGAGGAAAGTGATGATAATTGATGGACATGCGCATATTGGAAAGAGTAATTATGGTACGATTGAAGAATTAAATAATGACATGAAGCTGGCAGGTATAGACAAAGCAGTTTTGGTGCCGGGAGGAATGGTTAATGTAAAAAGGATGACAAAATATATTACCGGAGAAGAAAAGCCGGACGGTGAATATATTCCCAATGATATTGTTGAAAATATAATAAGGAAGGAACCGGGAAAGTTCTATGGTTTTTATTGTGTAAATCCTTTAAAAAGAGAAGAAGCTTTATTAGAATTTGAAAGCGGGATAAAGAGAGGATTTTCCGGATTGAAATTGGCTCCTCTAATACATGGTTTTTCATTAGCATCTCAAACGGTATTAGATTTGGCAGATCTATGCGGGCAATTGGAAGTGCCTTTTTATAGCCATACTTTATACTCCCCAGGTGCTTCTACTAAAAAAATGGGAGCTTTAGCCAAACTTTTTCCCAAGACGAAATTTATTATTGGACACATGGGATTTGGTCCGTCAGATGTGGACGCGATAGAATATGCGGCGAAATTTGACAATGTTTTTCTGGAAACTTCTCAAGGCAGTTACGCGGGAATAGAAGAAGCACTAAAAAAATGTGGCAGTACAAAGCTGATATTTGGAAGTGAATTTCCATTATATAAGCCGATATGTGGTTTAGTGAATATAAAACAGCTATCATGTAATGATGGTGATATGGATAATATATTGTATAAAAATATACAATATTTGCTGAAGATAACTAATTAGGAGGATAACAAATGAATGGTAAAGAAAAACGAATGAGCCGTATTTTCAGAGGGCATGAAAGAGCAATTATTTTACCCTTAGATCATGGATTCTCAGAAGGTCCAATTAAAGGATTAGAGAAATTAGGAGATACATTACAAAAGATTATGGAGTGTAAAATTGTAGATTCTATGATTTTGCATGGAGGACCGATAAAGAATAATTATCAATTGTTAAACAATAATGATATAGGATTGATTATGCATTTATCGGGCAGCACAGCACTAAGCACATCAGGATTATTAAAAATTCAAACAGCAACAGTTAAAGAAGCAGTACGAATGGGATGTGATGCTGTATCTATACATATTAATTTAGGAAATGGATATGAGGCTAAAATGCTACAAGATACGGCAAATATAATTCAGGATTGTAATGATGCAGGAATGCCTTTAATTGCAATGGTTTATGTAAGAGGTGATAAAATTGATAATGAATGGGATATTAAATATATAAAACATGCAGTTCGGGTTATGGATGAACTTGGTGCTGATATGGTTAAAGTGAATTATTGTAATTCAAAATCAGGATTTGCAGAGGTAATTGAAAGTTGTCAAATACCGGTAATAATCGCAGGTGGGCAGCAGATGGATACAGAATCATTATTAACGATGATAAGCAATGCTATGGATTGCGGAGCAAAGGGTATATCTATTGGTAGAAATATTTTTCAATCCGATAATTATACTGAGCTTTTAAATGATATTCATGGAATTGTTCATCAAAACGTAAGAGTAGATGATTTAATCGGAAAATATAGATTGGAAAGCAAAACAACATTTATGGTAAACTCAAATGAGATTAAAGCCCTTGCTTAATTTATGATAGCCTATTTATTTTACTTGCCCTAATCATCAAACCCATAATACTCAAACCGCGAAAAGAGGGCGTCACTTGATGCCTTCTTGCCATTTCCGGTAGCATAAATGGCAAGGAATGTTCCGGTGAAACCTAATTGATGACTTTCGGTTGAGACATATCTGGTCAAACCTTCGCCGAGGAATATTTCTTTTCCGTCTACAACCGCCGAAAAATAATATTTCAATTTATCTGACTTGACTATAATGGTAATCTTATCATCGCTAAGTTCACCTTCGAAAATCGGCAAGTATGCACATATGTGAAGAATATCGCCGACAGATTTCTTAAAACATAGAAATCTCCGTCCATTTTCCATACCCACATAAACATCCATATGTGCATCGTGCTTATAAAAAACCGTCACTCCGGCTTCATCGCCATTAACAATAGGTGAAAATGAAAAATCAATTTCTAGCCTGCTTTCATGGTCTTTTTGGCGGAATCCGAGAAAAGTCGGACTGTCTTCATCAGCGAGATTAAATTCAGAACCAATCAATTTAAGTCCGCTTTCAGTTGATTCATAATTTTCCGGATAAGGATTTCGTAAATGAACAAAGGGCAGTTCAATACCTTTAGTAAAATCGGTGTGATATTCATTAACACGTGATTGCAAAATAACTGCTTTTGAAGGAACATTCATTTCAAATTCAATGGCTCTGCCGCCGTTTATAATCGGCCATTCATCAACCCATTCCACAGGCGCCAGAAAAGTTTCGCGGCCGAGATGATGGAAATAGGCATGAGTTTCGCGGTAGCCGAGAAAAACCGCCCACCATTCACCATAGATATCCTGAATCAAATCGGCATGTCCTGTTGCTTGGATCTGATGGTTTTTCTTATTGCGATGCGTCAGAATCGGATTCATCGGGCATGGTTCATAAGGGCCGAATAAATTCCTGCTTCTGGCAATCGTCTCCATATGCCCGAGTTCAGTGCCGCCCTCGGCAATCATTTGATAGTACCAAGCCCCGATTTTATAGATGTGAGGAGCTTCCGGCGCACTTTCGCCGATACCGCCCCAAACAGGAGTTGGTTTAGTAAGAAGGCGACCCGTTTCCAAGTCAATCTGCGATAATAAAAAGCCGCTTCTTGGGTCGTCCCCCTCATACGCATTGGAGATAAAGTAAGCAGTACCATCATCTTCAAAGAATAAAGAAGGGTCAATACCGCCCTGGTTTATCAAAATCGGCTCAGACCATTCGCCTAAAGGGTCGTCGGCATAAACGAAAAAATTACCGAATTTAGTCACATTGGTAGTGACCATATAGAAACGGTCTTTCTGCTTATGATAGCGGATTACGGGGGCGAAAATTCCCATCGAATATCTAACATTATGTAATGGCAGTTGACTTTCGCGGGTCAGGCAATGTCCGATTTGTGTCCAGTTAACTAAATCCTTTGAGTGAAAAATCGGCACACCGGGGAAAAACTCAAATGAGCTCGTTACCATATAATAATCATCACCTTTTCGGCAGATGCCGGGGTCAGGGTAGAAGCCTTTGAGGATAGGGTTTTTATATTTGATTGCCATGTTTTTCCTTTCTGTGCCTGTGCTGTTAATTCTCGGTTGCTTTACATTTATTACCGAAATAAATCTATGAAGTGACCTATAATTAACATACAATTTATTGAATGAAAAAGCAATATCTAAGCCAAAGTAAATTCAGCACAAAAGACAACTTTATCTGTCAAAAAAAACAGGATATTTTTGGTGATATTTTTGGGTAATTTTTACTATAATTATCGTGCAAAAATAATGAGTTTGTGCTATACTTAAAGTGTGTCAAGGATAACAAGTTTTATAGTCTGTGTACCATAACATAATGGCTAGTGATTGTGACTATCTGCTTATAATTCGTACTATTCCCCCTCCCGCCCAAGCGATTTATCTTAGGTGGGTCTTAGTATCTAACAAGCATATTACGCATAATAGCCGGATAATTATTTACGGGAAAACTAATATAAAACATTTGTAATCGGGGGTTTTGGAATGAAATATAACTTTGATGAAATTATCGACCGCAAAAATACTAATTCGTGGAAATACGATTTTTCTGCGGAACTCGGCAAACCTGATGGTTTGCTGCCGCTATGGGTAGCGGATATGGACTTTCGGGTACCGCCATGTGTTCAGGACAAGGTAAAAGAAGGTGCTGAACTGGGTATATACGGTTATTCGGAAGCGAAGAGTGAGTATTTTAACGCGATCGAAAAATGGTATCGTAAATATCATAATTACAAGTTAAAAGAAGAATGGTTAGTCAAAACGCCGGGCATTGTTTTTGCTATTTCGACGGCTATTCGTGCTTTTACGGAAAAGGGCGACGGAATACTTGTTCAGCCGCCTGTCTACTATCCTTTTTGTGATGAAATTCTTCACAGTTCCCGCAAATTAGTGACCAACGATTTACACTTGAATAACCTTCATTATGAAATTGATTTTGGTGATTTTGAGAACAAGATAATTAAAAACAATGTGAAGATATTTATCCTGTGTAATCCTCATAATCCCGTTGGGCGCGTTTTTAAAAATGAGGAACTTAAACGGATGGGCGATATTTGCGCCCGTCATGGGGTTATTGTTTTAAGCGATGAAAGTCATTGTGATTTCGTTTATCCCAGTCATAAGCACACGGTTTTCGCCGGAATAAAAAAGGAATTTGAACAAATAACGATTAACCTAACTTCACCGAGCATGACTTTTAACTTAGCCGGTTTGCAAGTCGCTAATATCTTTATTGCCAATAAAGATTTAAGAGTTAAGTTCAATAAAGCGATGGCAAAAACAGGTTATGGGCGGCTTAATTACTTCGGCTTGATTGCCAGTCAGGCGGCTTATGAGGGCGGGCGCGAATGGGTTGAGCAATTGAATCAATATTTACAAAGTAATATTGATTTCGTTAGAGTTTTTCTGCAAAACCGGTTGCAAGGGATACGGCTTATTGAACCTGAGGGAACTTATCTGATATGGCTTGATTGCCGCGGGCTTTCGCTGAATGAAGAAGAGCGAGAGGATTTGATTATTAAGAAAGCAGGGCTTTGGCTTTACAGCGGGCGGCAATTCGGCGGATGCGGCGAAGGTTTTGAGCGTATTAACATAGCCTGCCCGCGTAAAACTTTGGAAACAGCATTTTATCGTTTGTTAAAAGCACTTGGTTAAGTATCTCAAGCTTTCACTTTAAGACAATGTCATCAACTTAAGCATTCGTCATTCCGGGCTTCGGCCGGAATCCCTTGGCTAGTGACGCTAACCGTAGGGGGATTGACACTTCCTAAGTTGATGGCATTGATTTTATTATGCCTATAACGGCAAATCTTTTTCCTTAAATACTTTAATCCCGACCAAATAAAGTACCGACCCGATTACCGCCAGCGCAATGAACTGCGGAATATATACTCCGTCAATCACAATTTCATGGGCGG
The DNA here is from genome assembly GCA_009787745.1 of Lachnospiraceae bacterium. Lineage (GTDB taxonomy): Bacteria > Bacillota > Clostridia > Lachnospirales > Lachnospiraceae > UBA935. The sequence continues at coordinate 3,964 of WQST01000004.1, read as the reverse complement.
CAAAAAGCGTGTTAAGTGAAAGATATTTGAGATTTTCAAGGCTTGACCCGAATTGGGACATAAGGTGAAAAATGAAGAAGGCAATCGGGATGCCCGCTCCTAACGCAAGTGAATTTTTGGTCAAATTGAAAACACAGGAGAACAGGAATGATATACTCGAAATAGCGAAAAACATCAGGAATGCACCAAGGTTTATCATTAAATAACCTTTTACACTAAAGTCAACACCTTTATCGAAGGTGATTTCATCTGTCGCCAACTGCCTATTGATAAAGGCGGTAAAAAGTTCCTGCGGTAAGCCGGAAGCTTTAACGGCCGCCGCCATGGCGTGGGAATTACCCTTGATTTTACTCATGTCTGTTGTAAGATCGGCGGCTTCCATATCAAGTGCATCAGCGGCGGCGACAATTCCGCTCATCAATTTTTCCTGCATTTCTTTGGCTTGTTCTGTTGGCGCCGCACTCTCTTCCGCGGCACTCATTTTTAACCCCAGATATACAATATATACATCATCGTCAATTCCTCTCGCTTTTGCCCCTGCGCGAACGGCGTCTTGATTATTAAGGATAAGCGTTAGGTCGTTTGCGACAGTATCATTGTCAAAATTCAAAACAGTAGAAGCGGCTTTTACATCGGCGGTATAAGCCTGCCCCCAAAGAGCGTTATGTTTGGCTTGCACAGCCACAAAACCGAAGGTGGTTATCACAAGGAAAGTACAGAAAATAGCTGTAATCAGATAAAAAGCCTGTGTCCTAACGACCTTTGTGCGTTTAATCGGCGTGGATAGGATATACGCCATCGAACCTCTGTCTACTTGTGAAGCAATAAGCGAATTAGCGGTCATGATAACGTATATGAGCGGTAAAATATATCCCGGCAGCATATAGAAGTTTTCGCCGAGCATTGCGAGTAGGGACGACATTGTTTCAATCCGGTCGCCTAGGATATCGCCTACCCCGGGAACATTTTGGATCATATTCATCATCCCCTGAACCATCTTGGGGTCATAGACCGTAATAATAAGCATACTCATTATCGTCGGAATGATCGTAAAGATCATCCACAGCTTCCAGTTTTGGTTAAGTGTTTGCTTAAATATTGTTTTACAGAACATCGCTTTTTCCTCCTTGATTTTCACCCGTTAAAGAATATAAGTTCTTGAAATATTGTTCGAGCGAATATTTTATTTCGGTTAAAAACTTCATATGATAATTCTTAAGCACCGAGAAGAAACGGTTAATATCGGTATCGTTAATTTTGACGATTACTTGTTGATAATCTTCACGCTGTTCGGAAAAATCAAAAGCTTCGGTGATAAAAAGTTTGTAGTCTTCTGCGGAGCTAAATTCAATTTTATAAACCTTTTTTGTATTATGCCTAATCTCGAGCGTGTCTTTTACGGCGATAATTCTGCCTTCCTTAATAAGCGCAACTTTATCGCAAGTATGCTCAACTTCCTCAAACATATGGCTTGACATAAAAATTGTTTTACCTTTTTTCTTTTCCTCATTAAGAATCTCGACGAATTCACGTCGCATTAAAGGGTCAAGTCCCGTGGTCGGCTCATCCAATATCAGGATATCAAAATCAGCCATAAAAGCCGCCACAATTGCGGTTTTTTGTTTCATGCCCTTACTCATCCGCTTCAAGTTCGCGGTCGGGTCAAGCTGTAATTTATTAATGATTTCATCGGCGCGGGACATATCCTTAAGCCCCAAAAGTTCGGCTTGACGCCGTAAAAAGACGGTACCTGAAGGTGCGTCAGGGAAAGCAATCTCCCCGGGTACATAGCCGATATATCTCTTTAACTCGGCGGAATCTTCCCACGAATCCAGCCCGTTTATTTTTATGCTGCCGTCTTCGGGGCGTAAAAATCCCATCATTTGCCGGATCAGGGTAGTTTTACCCGCGCCGTTTGTACCGACGAATCCGAAAACCTCACCGCGTTCAATGGAAAGGTTTAAATCAAAATTACCGCGTCCGTCGCCGTAATCCTTTTTTATCCCGCTGATTTCAATGTACGGCATTTGCGCTACCTCCCGTCTTTGCGTTACGGTCATAAAATTTCATGAAATAATCCTCAAGCGTCAATTTTATTTCCTTAAAATAGAGCAGTGAGTATTTAGACAGTTCCGCTATTAATGTATTTATCTCGCTGTCCTTAACTAATAATTGAAGTTGATTATGTTGCGGCTTTACGGACAAAATACTATATAATTCCGACTTTTGCGCATAAATATTAAATTTGGCAAAATCCTCTTCGTTCGTAAATTCAATCCGCCATTGCTTGCTGTCGTTATGGCGCAGGTCATCCGCCACAAAAGTAGATACCAACCGCCCGTCTTTGATGATGGCAATTCGGTCGCAAGTCGCATCCACTTCATTAAATATATGTGACGACAGAAGAATTGTCTTACCGCGCCCTTTTTCTTCTTTGATGAAATCAATAAAAATATCTTGCATAACAGGGTCAAGCCCGCTTGTTGGTTCATCAAGAATCAAAATCTTGGGGTCGTGCATAAAAGCCGTAACGACCGCCAGTTTTCGTTTCATTCCCAATGACATCCTCTTAAGGCCGCCTGATGCGCAAAGTTCAAACCGCTTTATTAAGATTTCGGGATAAGCCATATCCGACATGCCGCGAAGTTCAGCCATCATTTTGATAAATTGTGTTCCGGTAAGGTTTTCGGGCAAAGCAATTTCGCCGGGAAGATACCCGACATTCTGCTGAATATCGTAATGCCATTTCCAACTGTCTAATCCTCTCACCTTGGTCGTCCCCGCCTGTGGGCGGGAAAAGCCCATGATATGGCGGATGGTGGTCGTTTTCCCTGCCCCGTTGGGGCCGAGGAAACCGAAAACTTCACCTTCGTTCACATCAAAAGACACATCGAAAACACCGCGGTTATGCCCATAGTCTTTTGTAAGCCTTTCTACTTGTATTACTGACATATGTTTCTCCATTCAGAATCCCACTTCAAAAATCTTGATAGTTACAACAACGTGTTGTATTATGATTATATATAATATCATCTTAATCATCAACCGACAAAGTTTATCAGAGTGTCGGATAAACAGATTCTAAATTTTTTATAAAATAACAATTTCCTATTGCATTTATTTTTGAATAGCGATAATATAGATAATGTCGATTGGCACTCGTCCACATCGAGTGCTAACAAACTGTAAACGAACATATAAGATACGAAAAATAGCAAGGAGGAAATCTTACATGAAATTAGTACCATTAGGAGACAGAGTAGTCTTAAAGCAATTGGTCGCAGAAGAAACGACCAAGTCAGGGATTGTTTTACCCGGACAGAGTAAAGAAAAACCCCAGCAGGCGGAAGTTATCGCCGTTGGTCCGGGCGGATGCGTTGACGGAAAAGAAATTAAGATGGAAGTAAAAGTGGGAGATCAGGTCATCTACTCCAAATATTCCGGAACAGAAGTAAAGATTGATGATGTGGAATACATTATTGTTAAACAAAATGATATTCTCGCAATCACGGTATAATGACGCTAGGCATTAGACCTGCGCAGTATTAGCGCGCATAAAAATATTATGGTTCCGCAGGAATTATAATATAAAGAGCAATACTAAGTCAGAAAATTATATAATAAGGAGAAAATAAGACATGGCAAAGGAATTAAAGCATGGTGCAGAAGCCCGTGCCGCATTAGAAACAGGTGTAAATAAGTTAGCCGATACAATCAGTATCACTTTAGGACCGAAAGGCCGCAATGTTGTTTTGGATAAATCATATGGCTCCCCCCTCATCACCAACGACGGTGTGACGATCGCCAAAGAGATAGAATTAGAAGATGCCTTCGAAAATATGGGCGCACAGCTTGTAAAAGAAGTTGCGACCAAAACCAATGATGTTGCAGGAGACGGAACGACGACCGCGACAGTTTTGGCACAAGCCATGATTAATGGCGGAATGAAAAACTTAGCCGCCGG
>WQST01000003.1 GCA_009787745.1 Lachnospiraceae bacterium | reverse complement strand
GCTTCCAGAAATTTTCTGAGTTTATGGGCGATTTCCAGATTTATATCTTTTTCCGAAATACCATTCATCGTGACTTTACCGGGGTCAATTCCCCCGTGTCCGGGATCAATCACTACCCGAAAACCGGCTTTATCCGCCTCTTTATTTAACAGCTGACCGGATAAAGTCGCGATAGCATCTTTATTATTAACAATATACATTGCTGTCAAAATGAATAAGATCGTGGAAAGGATTGCGATTATCACATTCGGTCTTTTTAGCATTTGACCCCCTATCATGAAAAATACTTTCACGATAAAATATGATTTACCGGGAGCAAATATTACTGATATGGTATCATTTAATTAACAAGTGTACCGCCGTGACATATTCACTTTGAAAGGTATTCCAAAACTACCTCCCAAATTTCAGGCGTCTCCTGACCTAGTTGCCAGAAAGCCACACCGCCTATCTCGTAATTCTCCATCACATTAAATTTTACTCTCAGCGATTCCGCATCTTCAAGCCATACCTGATGGCGCGCGCCGCTTGAATCGATATGCTCCGCATAATTCTGACAGGTCTCTTCATCCCAAATCGGAGTTAAGTTCCGGTTCGCTACCCAATCCCGCGCCAACTCCATCCCGACCGCCTGACTTGATACACTGCTCCCCTTTGTTTCCCAGATACGGGTATAAAAAGGGACGCCATTAATTACTTTGTGAGGCGGTACCTGTTCGACCGTCCGCTTGATTCCGTGTTCAACATAATTGATCGAAGCCACACTTCCTGCTTTTTCGCTCCCTTTGTAATGCTCGTCATAACCCATTATAATGACATAATCCGCAAAAACACCTTGCTCTTTGCGGTTATAAAAGTCATTAAAACCGAAAGGGACATAATTATCAACCGATAAAACGAGTTCATGTTCACGGCAAGGAATCGATAGCTCTCGGATAAACTGCGCGAAATGAACACCTGTATTCGCCCTTAATTCTTCAAAGTCTATATTGATTCCGTCCAGATTATATAAAAGGGCAGCATCGATTAAATTCGCGATCAGACGGGTACGCTTAGTCGTTGATGATAATATCTCGAACATATCGACATTGTTGGTCATATTCTCAACTAAAGCCCACACTTCCAGACCCATTCCATGAGCATTGCTTACATAGGATGAACTCGCGAAGCTTAAAAAGTTACCTTCATCGTCATTTAAGAAAAACCACGTCGGCGAAATGACATTAAGCCCTTGTGTATTCCTAGTCACCTCCGTTAAAGTATCATTTCCGGCAATACCGCCGATATAATGCCAACCTAGACTAATCTTGTGATCTCTGGTTTGTGATTTGTACTCGGGTTCTTCGTAATTGATTACGGGTAACTGACGTTCACTATATGCTTCCCCTAACCTGCGGTTTTCGACGTACCCGATAAAACCATCTTCGGTTTTTACTTTCGCCCATGTTTCCATAACTTCAAGGACAGTGACCCGTCCGCCGCTTGCTATATCTGTTAAGATCGCACTTTTTACTCCGCCGCGATAGCGTACCTGTGTATCTCTGTTTATCTTGGCAACCCTAATATCATTCCACTCGGTGTAAACTTGCATCCGACCGGGATTCACGAATGACTCATAAGAAAAATTCGTATATTCTCTGACAAAATCAACCGCCAGATATAGGACATCACGTTCATATCGGGCAACTTTATAAGGGCGATTGATTTCTCCGCTCTTTTTATCGATAATCTGTGAACCGATGACGGTTCTGACCGTAAAATCAGGAAGGCTATATAAAACCAGCCCTTCTCTTTCATCGACATAAAAACGGGTGTTAAAATACTTATATACCGTATCCAAATCAAAATAATACGTACCGTCGAAGATTCTGGCTTTCTCAGGAATGACCGTATCTTGTAAGATAATTGCCGCTTCGGTATCATTCGTAAGATTGAAATATTCCATCAAATCGGCATGTTCCTCCGAATACTCGTAACGCTCCCTAAATTCAGGATAAAAGACAAAGTAGCCCACCGCTAAAATAAGAGCGATGGCAATAATCACCGGAATGAGTCTCTTCATTAGCAATTACCTCCAACGCTCTTAAGTATAGCACATCATCTTCATAACGTCATTAGCATTTTTTACATTTTTCGATAGATTTCTTAATTAGCAAAGTACATATAAGGGTGTTTCCTTTACCAATTTTAATGATTGAACACTTTGTTATATCTGATTTCTTTAAGCGACCCATTATCATTCATCACATAATCAGGCATATATACGGCTTCATCGTTAACACAATGATCTGCGATCTCATCGGGCGACGCTTCTTTTCCGTCTAAGTAAAGCGATACTCCATATTTGCTGATTTCTTTTAAATTTGATAAAATTGTCGGCGCTTTATGATCAGATGTAGTCATAAAATTCCTCCTTCTGATTATATTTCAATAAGACCATAAGGACACCGTGATATATTAAATTGAAATATAACCTAAGATAATTTAGGGAAATTGCTTATAGTTTTAAAAAGATTGACAATACTAGTAAATAGATTGTTATTGTAATAATGCTAATAGACGGGATAAAGACATATAAAGGTGACGGATTGTACAAAAAAATGCTGATAAACCCCGTTTAGGTTTGATGAATTATTGGTATATCGGATATCAATGGCAAGCACGTATTAGACGCTTGTAAGACTTAATAAAGAACTTCATTGAGATATAGATATTGATGTGTCTGAGAAAAAATTTAAAAAATGACCAACCCTCCTCTCGGTACAGATTATCCGTTAAGAAATATTCACATAATAATTTATTATTTCTTACTAATATTTGTGCAATATAAGCACCTTCAAAATTTATTATAATATAATAATACCAAATAATGCAAGCACAAATTTGAATATTTTATATTTTTTTACCATAATATCCATTTTTATGTAGCGAATATAAAAAATTTGAAAACAATAGCGCTAATCTCTTGACTATTTTATTTTAAAGCGATAAGATAAAAGTGAAGTAAAATGTCAAAATTGCTGTTATTAGCATATTGTGTGTACAATTTATTTCCAACCGCAAAACGCTGTTGTAACCAATTTTTTTAGAAGCAGTATCTTATTAGTAAGGATGTGATTAATATGAAAATAGAACGAGTTAATGATCATCAGATTCGATGTACGCTGACGCGGGAAGATTTGGCAGATAGAGAATTGAAATTAAGCGAACTTGCCTATGGCACAGAAAAGGCGAAAAGCCTTTTCCGTGATATGATGCAACAAGCTTCGTATGAGTTCGGTTTTGAAGCCGAGGATATTCCTCTTATGATTGAAGCCATCCCCTTAAGCAGTGAATGCATTATCCTGATTATCACGAAAGTTGAAGACCCCGAAGAGCTTGATACGCGCTTTTCAAAGTTTGCTCCATCTGTACATGATGAAAACGGTGATTTCGAAGATATGATGGAATCGCTGGCGGAAGGTGCCGATGAAGTCCTTGATTTATTCAAAAAAATCCAAAGCACGCATTTGAGCGATTTACCTGAAACCGATGAAACTCTTAGCAGTACGAAGAGCAAATCATTAGATCGCTCCCGTCTGCCCGATAAGAGAATTACGACCCCGGCTTCACACGATTTAACACGGATTTATTCATTCGATTCATTGCATATCGTTATCCGCTTATCGCGTGTATTGGTGAATAGTTTTCAGGGTGTTAATTCTCTATATAAAAGACCGCGTGACGAACGCTTTGTTTTAGTAATTACCAAAGGTTATATTTCTCCCGGTAGTTTCAACAAAGTATGTAATGTCCTGTCAGAATACGGCACCCCCGAAAAGACGGTTTATGCCTCCGAAGCATATCTCGAAGAACACTTCGAACCGCTTATCCGCAATAACGCTATTCAGGAACTGGCACAAATTTAACCATAAAAACTGTCGTCTCACGGCGACAGTTTTTTATTTATAGCAATACCAATAGTAAACGTACTAATAATGATTATGAATTGGCGTAACGATTTTCCTTCTTTCTTTGATTCCTGCTAGAATCATTTGCTTCTTTTCCAAAATTCTATCGCGATCCATTTCCGGCACCCCTTCTAAAGGGTAAGGGATTCCCAGCTTCTCATATTTGGACACACCCATTGTATGATAAGGCAATACATCAAGTGCTTTAATATTATAAAACTGACCGATAAAGTATCCCAGATGATATAAGTCGATATTATCATCGGTATAACCCGGAACTATTACATGCCGAATCCAAACATCAACATTACGTTCATTCAGATAAGCCACAAAGTCCAAAATATTTTCATTTTCCTGCCCTGTAAGTTCAATGTGCTTGGTCGGATTAATGTGTTTGATATCCATCATAACCAAGTCTGTAACTTCCATCAATGTATCCAGTTTTTCTAAGAACGCAGTATTCCTACGATTAAAAGCAATACCGGATGTATCGATGCAAGTATGGACATCTTTATCTTTTGCCATATCAAACAGTTCAATCAAAAAGTCAATTTGCATTAAAGGTTCGCCGCCCGTAACTGTAATACCGCCTTCTTTGTAAAAGCCGCGATTCCTTTCATATTGCTCGAAGATCTCTGACACCGTCATCATTTTACCGCCATCCATGGCCCATGTATCGGGATTATGGCAATAACTACAGCGCATTGGGCAACCTTGCAGAAATACGACAAACCTGGTTCCCGGTCCATCAACAGTACCAAAACTTTCTATCGAATGTACTCTACCCTGCATAATCTCACCAATCCTTTCCATCCTTGTTTATCCTTATATATTATACACATTTTTAGTGAAGGATAGCCAATTACATCATATATATTAATCTTAGTATACTATATTATCGCTAAAATACAATAAAATAAGCATATCGAGGCAAAAACCTAGCAAAAATTACATTCTTTGATGCCTTTGCCTGCGATATTTTTGTAGATATTTTACATTCTTCCCCAAAAAATCAGCGGTTTGTTAAACCGCTGATTGGTAATAAAATTTAATTAATTTAGCTTAACTGATCGTGGAAAGTACGGGAAATGACATCCGCCTGTTGCTCTGGGGTTAATTTGATGAAATTAACGGCATATCCCGAAATCCGAATCGTAAGCTGAGGGTATTTCTCGGGATGCTTTTGGGCATCAATCAGGGTATCACGGTTTAAAACATTAACATTTAAGTGATGCCCGCCTTTTTCGGCGTAGCCATCAAGTAAAGAAACTAAATTATCGACTTGAGCTGTATTTACGTTTGACATATTTTCCTCCTATTTTTTAATCGTTTAACATGGTGGGGATGCTACATGCTAGTGGAGTTTTGGCACAATCCGTACACCCCAGTGTTTCGACATTCTTAATTTCTCGCTCGTTTTCATTAACTTCGACATTAACATGGCCAACGCCGTCTTTAAATCCCTCGTCAAGCATATTAACTATGTCGTCAATCATCGCATCTGCAACCTTACCGGGTTCCATAAAATCTCCTTATTGTTCAACCTTACTAAGATCAATATCTAAATCGCCGACAAAGACCTTATCTTCTTTCCCAAGCGCGCCGGGAATGACCGTGAATGTATTAGAAATTCCGTCCATCGAATGTTCAAACGGCAACTTGGTAACTGATGATAATGAAGCTACCGCCCCTTTAGTGTCACGTCCATGCATCGGATTCGCACCGGGAGCAAAAGGCTGACCTGCTTTACGGCCGTCAGGTGTGTTACCTGTCGCCTTACCGTATACGACATTGGATGTGATGGTAAGAACCGACATCGTCGGGAAACCGTTACGGTAAGTATGATGGCGTCTGATCATCGTCATGAACTGTTTGACAAGACTTTTCGCGATATCGTCAACACGGTCATCATCATTGCCGTATTTCGGGAAATCGCCGGTTGTTTCAAAGTCAACAATCAAACCGTTTTCATCACGGATAGGTTTGACCTGAGCATATTTAATCGCTGATAAAGAGTCGGCGACGACAGAGAGTCCGGCAATACCTGTGGCGAAATATCTTAAAACATCACGATCATGCAAAGACATCTGCGCTCTCTCATAACAATATTTATCATGCATATAGTGGATAACATTTAATGTATTGACATACACATCCGCCAGCCATTCCATCATATCGGTGAATTTCACCATTACGTCATCGTATTCAAGCACATCACCTTCGCATTTGCGGTAACGCGGACCGACTTGCTTAAAGGTCTTTTCGTCAACACCGCCGTTCAAGGCATAGAGCAAGCATTTGCCCAAATTGGCGCGAGCGCCGAAGAACTGCATTTCTTTACCAATCCGCATCGATGATACACAACAAGCAATCGCATAATCATCACCGTGGGTAACGCGCATCAAATCATCATTTTCGTATTGAATCGATGAAGTCAAAATCGACATCTTGGCACAATATTTCTTAAAGTTAGCAGGTAATCTTGTTGACCACAGAACCGTCATATTCGGTTCGGGAGCCGCGCCGAGATTCGTCAGGGTATGAAGGAAACGGAATGTCGACCGCGTAACCATATGGCGTCCGTCAATTCCAACTCCCGCCAACGACTCGGTAACCCAAACAGGATCGCCTGAGAATAGGCTGTTATATTCAGGAGTACGCGCAAACTTAATCAATCTTAATTTCATGATGAAGTGGTCAAAGAATTCCTGTATCTGACCTTCTGTAAATGTTCCGTTCTTAATATCGCGTTCAGCATAGATATCCAGGAAAGTTGAGGTTCTGCCAAGGCTCATCGCCGCACCGTTCTGCTCTTTAACCGCGGATAAATAACCGAAGTAGGTAGCCTGAATCGCTTCCTGAACATTGGCGGCAGGTTTTGATATATCACAGCCATAAGAAGCCGCCATCTGCTTCATATGCTTAAGGGCGACGATTTGTTCACTGATTTCTTCACGTAAACGAATAACATCGTCTGTCATAACACGGCCTGTCGAATTTTTTTGCTCGTTTTTATCCTCGATTAAACGGTCGATACCATAAAGGGCAACGCGGCGGTAGTCGCCGATTATGCGTCCGCGTCCGTAAGCATCGGGTAATCCCGTGATAACATGCGATGAACGACATGCGCGGATATCGTCATTATATGCATCGAAACATCCTGCATTATGTGTCTTACGGTGAGTCGAAAAGAACTCACTGATTTCATGATCGACTTCATAGCCGTTATCAGAGCAAGCTTTTTCCGCCATTCTGATACCGCCGTAAGGCTGCATTGAACGTTTAAAGGGTTTATCGGTCTGAAAACCGACAATCGTTTCTTTATTCTTATCAAGGTAGCCGGGGCCATGGGAAATGATGGTCGAAGCGATTTTCGTGTCCATATCAAGGACGCCTCCGGCATCACGCTCTTTCTTACTTAATTCAAGAACCTGTTCCCAAAGATCCTTGGTATTCTGTGTTGCATCCGCTAAAAATGAATCGTCCCCGTCATAAGGGAGATAGTTTTTCATAATGAAGTCACGGACATTAACTTCACCGACCCATTTCCCTCCTACAAAATCTTGCCACTCAGGTTTCATTAGCATATCCTCCTTAAAAATCTTTCACATGTGTGGATTTATGGTTAATTTCATAATGTTTAATACCAGTACCCTTATATTATATGTTATGTAGGTATGGGGGTCAAGCAAGTATGTGTACTTTTTCTAATACATTAGGTAAGGCTTATATCATTCTGAGCGCAAGCGAAGGTTCTCATGCTTAAATACGCTTACGCTCAGAATGATATAATCTTGTTTATCATGATTATTTCGCTTGTAATTGTAATTAAGTTGTATTAAGATGTATATGAAAATATTTTATTATTAGGAGGGTAATATATGTCTTATGTAATCAATAATAGTTGCATTAATTGCGGTGCTTGCGGCGGTTCTTGCCCCGTTGACGCAATCAGCGAAGGCAGTTCGCAATATGAAATTAATCCTGACACCTGCATTGATTGCGGCGCCTGCGCAGGACTTTGTCCTGTCGGTGCTATCGCCCAGTAAATGTATCGCGTAAGTTAATTTTAGTCGTCACCTGTTCCGACCCGTTATCCCCATATAAGTGCCAATTTTCGGGGATTGCGGTTCGGATGCTTGACGGTGACTCGCCCTGAACAATTCTTAGGTATGTTTCGGTGTCTAAGATATTTATTCATACTGCTAACTTTTTTTGAAGAATTTCTTTTCTTTGCCTTCCGCTTTTATTTTTCGTTGGCTGCGTTTGCGAAGCATTTCGTCAATTCTTTGATAATGCGCTTCATCACGGCTTATTTTTTCTTTGATATAATTCTCTTCGCGCTCTTCCTGTAAGCGGAATTGATAATCGAGTTCTTTAAGCATAGTCTCTTTGATATCTTCAATTAATTCCTGATTATTAACACGCACGGCATCTGCGATCATTTGCTTAAGTAATTGCTGAAGTTTCAGGCTCTTTGCCTCTTTACCCATCGTTAATGAATTGTCGGGGCATGACGTATTCATAATATCACTGGAATTTACCATCAGAACATGTTTGCCTGCAAGATCATGTGATTCCATATTTACACCATCCTTTTCATCAATATCCATAATATTAAAAGATTTATTTATCCCTCCCTGTACTTCTGCACCTGATGCGATTTCCCTGCCGGGAAAGGGCTTAATCCGCCCGTCTTTCAGAATCATCCGAATGGCTTTTAGCTGCAAACCTTGCTCTTTTAAGGCTTTTACGTCCTTGAAGAGAACGATATCATCTTCTGTATAATAGCGATGCCCAAGTTCATTCCGTTTAATCGGCAACTTTAATTCTTCCTCCCAATAACGAAGGACATGTGATTCAACAGCAACTTTTTTGGCGGCATCCGAAATCAGATAACGGGTTTCTTGTTTCATTTTTGCTCCTTTCCTTAGCAAAAGAGAACATGCCGACGCCGGCTTGTCCTCTTTAGTTGGTTTCTTTATAATCGGTATTAGTTTCGGGCGAGATTGGCAAACCTCGTGTACTCCGGAAGGAATACCAGTTCCACAGTACCGATCGGACCATTACGTTGTTTCGCAATGATGACTTCGGTAATACCTTTTTTTTCTGTTTCTTTATTGTAGTATTCATCTCGATAGATGAACATTACTACATCCGCATCCTGCTCGATAGCCCCCGAATCACGCAGGTCGGAAAGCATCGGACGATGGTCGGGGCGCTGTTCAACCGCACGGCTTAACTGAGACAGGGCGACGACGGGAACATTTAATTCACGGGCTATTGCTTTAAGCGAACGGGATATATCCGAAATCTCCTGCTGCCTTGAATCCGAGTTTCTTCCGCTTGACGCGCTCATCAACTGGAGATAATCAATGATAATCATTTTAAGGCCATATTCCAGCTTATATTTACGGCATTTCGAGCGAAGTTCAGGGATACTGATACCGGGCGTATCATCAATTATCAAATTCGATTTGCCGATCATTCCGGCACTTTCAATCAATCTTTCCCAGTCGGTATCGGAAAGCTTCCCTGTTCTTAAGTTTTGCGAATCAACCCGCGATTCCATTGAAAAAAGGCGGTTAACCAACTGCTCTTTTGACATTTCCAAGCTAAAAATGGCGACACAATGATTAAGTTTAAAAGCCACATGCTGAGCAATATTTAACGCCAACGCTGTTTTCCCCATCGATGGACGGGCGGCGAGCAAAACGAAATCGGACGGCTGCAAACCTGCGGTACGGTAATCAAGATCTGCGAATCCCGTGGCGATACCTGTTACATTGCCCTTATTCTTGGCGGCTAACTCAATCTTATCCAAAGCATTTATTACTATTTGCCGAATAGGGACGAATTCACCTGTATTATTCTTTTGGATCAGGTCAAAAATGCGCTTCTCTGTGTCCTCTAATATAAAATCAAGGCTTTCTTTACCCGCATAGCAAGTACCCGCGATCTCTTCATTGAGCCTAATCAACTTTCGTAACGTGGCTTTCTCGGAGACGATTCCCGCATAGTATTTGATATTGGCCGATGTCAGGGCGGCGGTCATTAAATCACGGATAAATTCCAGGCTTTCCACTTCAGGCGGAACGTCTTTTTCCTTAAGCCGGTTTTGAAGCGTAATCATATCGACGGGTTTACCTTCATCATTAAGCTCAACCATCGCTTCGAAAACAACCGCATATTGGCGGCTATAAAAATCTTCTCCCGTAATAATCTCAGCGGCTATGATAATCGCTTCGCGATCCATAATCATTGAACCGATAACCGATTGCTCTGCTTCAATGCTATGCGGTAAAATCCGTTTTAGCAGCGCTTCCTCCATTGTAGCCATGGTACTTCTCCAATTTATATTACTCTTATGCCTCTTTGACCACTACAGTCAATTCGCCTGTGACTTGCGGATGAAGCTTAACGGAAATCTGGTGAATGCCGAATGTTTTGATCGGTTCCGCCATGCGAATCTTCTTTTTATCTATTTCGATATCGAATTGATCTTTATATGCCTGCCCGATTTCCTTCGTCGAAATCGAACCGAATGGGCGCCCGCCTTCACCTGCTTTCATGCTCAGAATAATTTTCTTCTCTGAAAGTGACGCGGCGAAAGCTTTAGCGGCTTCCAATTGCTCTTTCGCGTTTTTTTCCTCACCTGCTTTTCTTAGTTTCAGGTCGTTTAAATTCTTAGGCGTCGCTTCAATGCCTAATTTTTTGGGAATTATATAATTGCGGGCATATCCGTCATTGACATCGCACAGATCATCTTTTTTACCCAAGCTTTTTACATCTTGCAAAAGTATAACTTTCATTTGTGTTCTCCTTGCTATAATTCGCCGCCATCAATCATATTATCAAGCGTTCGTTTAAGAGCGCCAATTCCTTCGTCGATGGAAACACCTTCTATCTGACACCCTGCGGCATTCATATGGCCGCCGCCGCCCATTCGCTCCATAATCATCTGAACATTAACTTCATCAATCGAACGCGCGCTTAAATAAATGCAATTCTGATAATCCGTCAGGATAAAACTGGCTTTAACACCTTTAATATTCAGCAGTTCATTAGCCGCCTGAGCGCCAATAATCGTTGGGCTTTGGATATCTTCGCTGGTACAAGTGGAAATAGCATATGCGTTACGATATATTTCCGCCTGACTGACTGCATCGGCTTTCGCTTTATATTCGTGGGCATCTTCCCTGAACAACTTCCTGACCCTTGTTACATCAGCTCCGCTCCGCCTTAGAAATGCCGCCGCTTCAAAAGTACGGACACCTGTTTTCGTAACGAAATTATTAGTGTCAATCATAATACCCGAGTATAGGCAATCCGCTTCTTCATTGCGAATCCGAATATTGTCGCCGATATACTGGAGAATCTCGGAAACCATCTCACATGAAGACGAAGCATAAACTTCAACATAGTTAAGCGTAGCATTTTCGATAACTTCCGTTCCCTGCCTATGATGATCCAGAACAACAATTGATTTACAAAGTTTAAGCAGTTCAGGACATTCCGTAATACTCGGTCTGTTGACATCAACTACTACCAACACTACGTTACTGTCGGCTATATCAATTGCTTGCTGGCAACCGATAATCATATCATCTTCATATTCAGGATTATTCTTAAAAAGGTCAATCAACGGGTGAACCGAGGTCGTTACCTCATTAATAACAATATGCGCTTTCCGTTCAAGCATGGTGGCAATTCGGTAAATACCGATCGCCGCACCGAAACTATCAACGTCCGTCATTCGATGTCCCATAATGAGAACGCGCTCTTTCCCTGTAATAATTTCACGCAGAGCATGTGCCTTAACCCTTGCTTTTACGCGGGTATTACGTTCAACTTGTTGGCTTTTGCCGCCGAAATAACTGATATTATCAGGTGATTTTACGACTGCTTGATCGCCGCCGCGCCCCAGTGCCAAATCGATGGCATTACGGGAAAATTCGTAAGTCTGAGCATATGATAAACCGTCAAGACCAATACCGATACTGATTGTAACGCTCATTTCATTGCCGATATTGACCGTTTTGACATCTTCCAGAAGGTCAAAGCGGTGTTCTTTAAGGTCTTCTAATGCTTTCTTGCGAAGGATAATTAAATATTTATCTTTTTCAAGTTTTTTACAAATACCGTCCAGTGACGAAATGTATTTATTAACTTTCCTGTCAATCAGTGCAATAAGTAACGAACGGCGAACTTCCTCAATACTTTCCAAAGCTTCATCATAATTATCAAGATAAACCATTCCCAGCGCCAAGCTTTGATCGTCCACTTCCTGTAAAGCAATGCTTAATGCGGTTGTATCGAACAGATACATCGCAATTAAATACCCTTCATACTCCGCCGCATCAACTACGGTAGTGCTTTCACCCAGTTCTTTCATCGAAACTTTTTTTAGCACGACTGAATAAATGCTCCCGTAGTGTTCGATTTCCAAAGAAACCTCATCTGCTTCCGCAGGCAGCCTGTCCAATGTCAAAGTCGGAAAAAGTGTGGTAATCGATTTACGGTAATTCTTCCCCTTTTGGGTAATCTGCTCAAACGATTGATTCGTCCAAATAAGTTTCCCGCTATCATCAATAATCGCATACGGCAACTCCAATTCGTAAAGCAAAGCTTTTTGGATCTGACCGTATTGAGCGGCAAACGAAACCAATTCATTGATTATGACAGGACGGTTATAAATCAAGGTTGATATAATAACTGCAAAATAAAAAATTATAAAACAAGTAAGTATCAGTCCCGATGATACATTGACCAGATAAATAGATAAATTTACTAACACAAGCAAAACACCCAGGTACATGGAGGTTTGCAGATATCTTCTTAACTTACCTTTTAACCTGATAGTATTTCTCATATATGACCATTATCTTTCATAAGGCAACCTCCTGAAAATACAGGCTTACTATTAATAGTAAAAACCCGAAAAGCGGGCAACCTTTTACACAACAACATTATAGCCCTCCCGCCGCCGTCAGGCGGTTATGGATGCGTACTAAAAGACGCGCAGATATAATGACTAACGTCATTATTCATGATTTGCTACGCAAATTATGCCCTCTGGGAGATGCGCACTAAAGATGCGCAGATATAATGACTAACGTCATTATATCATGATTTACATATATTTACAATTTTTACTGCAATGATTTTTTGTATCTGCCATGTAAATTATCGCGGAGTTTGTATAAGACGCAATTTCTAATAGCATAAAACAGTTATCAAGCAGATGCCTGATAACTGTTAATGCTGTTTTGACAATGTGTTTGCCGTAATTAATCCATCACGTATGGCATCAATGAAACGTGACGCGCCCGTTTGATGGCGACCGTTAAAGCTCTTTGATGTTTGGCACAGTTGCCTGTGATGCGGCGAGGTAAAATTTTACCGCGCTCTGAAACATATCTTTTTAATTTACCGGTATCTTTATAATCAATAACGCTGTCTTTCCCACAAAAAATACAAACTTTCTTCCTTCTGCGAAGACCGCCTTTTCTTTTGGGAAAATCGGGTTTATCACCTCTATTGTAAGCCATATTCATTGCCTCCTAAATAATATTAATCCTCTTCTTAGTTGAAAGGGAGTTCTTCATCAATCCCATCGGGGATATTCATAAAACCGTCACCGGCTGATGGTTCTTGGCGACCGGAACTACTTCCTGAATAACCGCCGCCTGAATAATTGCCGCCTTCACTGCCGCCTGAATTTTTGCTCTCGCAAAACTCGTGGTCTTCGACGACAACATCCGTTGTATAGATTTTGACCCCGTCTTTGTTCGTGTAGCTGCCTGTCTGGATACGGCCTGTTACAGCGATCTTAGTACCTTTACGCAAGTACTTTTCCGCGAACTCGCCGGTTTTACCAAAAGCAACACAACCAATAAAGTCGGCTGTCTGATCATCATTATTTCGGCTGAAACGGCGATCTACGGCCAGAGTATATCTGGCTATTGCCATACTGCCTTCACCCTGTGAATACCTTACTTCCGGATCTCTGGTTAAACGTCCCATTAAAATTACTTTATTCATAACTTCTCCTATTCCATCATGCGTGGAATTTCCCGGCTACTTATCCTGCCGTACGCACAAAAAGCGAATAACATTATCCATAATGCGGATTCTGCTTTCGATTTCAATCGGCGCTGTGCTTTCAGCATCAAAGTGGATGAAATTAAAGTAGCCGTCTTTCATTTTCTGGATTTCATAGGCTAATCTTTTCTTGCCCCATTCATCAACATTGGTAATTTGACCGCCGAATCTTTCGATCAGTTCTTTTACCTTATTGATGGTGGAAACTCTTTCTTCCTCTTCGATTTTCGCACTCACAACAACGCATAATTCATACTTGTTCATGCTGGTTACCTCCTTTTGGTCTCTGGCCCCCATAAAAAGGAGCAAGGAATGGCATTTAGATGAAGTTTATTCTACTTTTGATATAGATACTTTCTAAGATGCTTGTATATCACGGAATTTTATGGTAGCATACTTTGAGTAGAATAGCAAGGAGTTTTTTTGAAATTTAGCGGAAATTTAGCGGCTACCGAAATTTAGCGGCTAAAAAGCAAAAGTAAATCTTTATTTCGACTAAATCACTTTTTGACATATCAGACATATTAACGCTAAAGGTTTACATTCTCTTTTACCTCCGCAAAAACTTCTTTGTATGGTTTTGATTTCATGGGGTCGCTTAAAGGCAAAAGAGATTCATGCAACGCAACGCGCTCTTTTCAACTTCTATTTTTGTTAGTGATAAAGGCTTCACGGTATTTCCATTTCAATCAACTCCCTTTAAAGACATTATACCCATTTATCAGCAAAAAGTTAAATTTGAATTAATTAAAATAAACTTAGACAAACTGTTGAAATTATAACAGCTTGTCCAAGTTTAAGGTGAAAATTTTAATAATTACTGAGCGTGCGGAGGCTCGAACTCCAGACAACTTGATTTTTTTATTAACTTTTTGGTTGAGCAGTAACCAAATAGTAACCATATTTTATTGCCTATTTATACTATAAAAGGCTCATCTAATTCCTGAAGTGGTAAAGTAGTTTGATCGCATCCATGAAAGGCGATTATCAAATTGGGAAGTTTATTATACAAGAATTATGACCTCTGCGAAAAATATTGAAATGTGCTTTTTCCTCTTTTGGTGAGTTTACCATTCCGAGTATACACACCAACAGCAACCAAATTCCTTTTTGCTTCCTGGGGTGTTATTGGACGGGCAAGTTCTTGTTCCATTGATTCTTTTAATTCACGAATTTCTTTTTCGCTCATATCATCTCTACCTATTCGTTCATATAGTGTTCTCTGTACTAAATAGTATCATATATAGTGTCTTTTGTCAAAAATAACGCGAAAACTTTTCATTTAAACGTCTGATATATAGTTACCGTTCAGGCGCGACCAGATATCAATCAACATAAAAATCCCGAGATTTTAGTGATAAACCAATACTCTCGGGATTTTTCTATGCAAAGAAAGATGAGATATTTTCGTAAAGATTTATAAAAATTCCTCACCAGTAGAAATATCTTAATTATTACTAAAATAATCCTTGAACACATCTGATATAATGCTTGCAACAGCTTTACTATCAGTATTCTGATTGACCTTCTCTATAATAGTTTTTACAATGTCTGTTAATTGTGAAGTCAATTTTGACTCCAATATCTTTTTTACCCAGTCAATATCTGAAACACTTTTTTTGCCCAAATATACTTGTTCAAAAATATATATTGTTCCTTCACCAAGAGCCGCTACAATACTTCCGGCAATTATTGCGTTTAAAACGCTTGCACCCAAATTAACTCCCGGAATTGCCTTTAATGCATTTATTGCTTGTTTTGCCACAATACTTACAGTTCCAACTTCAACAATAGTATTAAGCAATTGCTTTGAGCCTTCATTTTTATTAATTTCATATATTTGAGCAAGAGCGTTAACCTCGGCTACTTCTATTGGTGAGAGTATCAATGCATCAGGAAACGGCACTGGAACAGCTCCTACTACTACTGCCGCTGTAGTTGAACCCCCGATTACTCCATGTGCCATAAATCTTTTTCGTTTCAATTTGAAAGCGGCAATGTCTGCCTCACCTGCTTTTACCCCTTCCGGCATTAATTCATTTGTAACGTCTATAAGTTCAGTAATCCCTTCCGGTGCTGCATAAGCACTATCATTTAATACAAATATAGACGCAATAACGGGAATAACTTTGCGTAAATTGCTTGAACGTTTCTGCTTTGCAAATGCGTTGTTAACCATTTCAATATTTTTTTCTCGATCGGGAACAGCATATGATTTAGTTATAACAACAATTATTGGAACTGTTTTCCACATAGATGTTGCTTTTGAAAGATTTTTTATCACATTCGGAAATAACTTTGCAGAACATCCATCTACACAAAACCAAATAACATTAATTTGATTATCATTATGTCCTTCATTTGCGCTGTTTTTCGACCATTTTTTAACAGCACTAATAGCCTTATATTCTTTTATTAATGATGGTTCAAAACCAACTGTGTCTATTATCCGAAAAGGTATTTTACTACTTTCATATATATTTAATCTATCTGTTCTACCTTCTGTACCCCAACCTGTTTCCGCTTTATCTTCTCCGAGGACGGTGTTGATCAAAGTAGATTTACCCACACCTGAATTACCAATAACTAAAACATTTCCTCTTTCCATGTATTTTCCCTCTAAGTTTATGAGTATTATCTAAGCTATGTAATTTCGCGCAAATCTTTTCTCATGTTCGATTATAACGTTTTTATATAAAACACGCAAGAAATTTAAACTGTGCTTCAGCCATCCAAAATTTCGCGTGTTTTATAACAATTTAAAAATAATTTAACCCGGAAATGAAGAAAATAACATGAATTGCTTCTTTCACAACGAAACACAAAGGTTTGCATTCTCTTTTATCTCTGCAAAAACCTCTTTGTATGGTTTTGATTTCATGGAGTCACTTAAAGGCAAAAGAGATTCATGCAACGCAACGCGCTCTTTTTCAATTTCTACTTTTGTTAATGGTAAAGGCTTCACGGTATTTTCCATTTCAATCAACTCCCCTTAAAGGCATTATACCCATTTATCAACAAAAAGTCAATTTTGAATTAATTAGAGTTCGTTTAATAAAAGCGT
Organism: Lachnospiraceae bacterium; assembly: GCA_009787745.1. Lineage (GTDB taxonomy): Bacteria > Bacillota > Clostridia > Lachnospirales > Lachnospiraceae > UBA935. The sequence continues at coordinate 17,446 of WQST01000003.1, read as the reverse complement.
TTCACCGAACCTAAAGCCCATTATTTTGGCGATTTTGAGCGTGTCAAGATCGGATAGTTTTTTGCTGAGAAAAAACATTCGGCAAAATCTTCACCGCTTAATTGATAGTATAGAATATTAGGTGCGGTGATTATTTGAAAAAGGTTTAAATATTCTTAATAATCAACGCATATAGATTTGCCAATTAGCTAAAAATAAACTTGGACAAACTGTTGAAATTATAACAGCTTGTCCAAGTTTAAGGTGAAAATTTTAATAATTACTGAGCGTGCGGAGGCTCGAACTCCGGACAACTTGATTAAAAGTCAAGTGCTCTACCAACTGAGCTACACGCCCCTATTTTGTCCCAAAAAGACAACTGGGCTAGCTGGATTTGAACCAGCGAATGCAGGAGTCAAAGTCCTGTGCCTTACCGCTTGGCGATAGCCCAAATTTATTCACCTGCTCCCGGTCAAGGTGGATAATGGGATTCGAACCCACGACCTTCAGAACCACAATCTGACGCTCTAACCAACTGTGCTATATCCACCATATATAATAGCTTCATCTAACAATGAAGAATGGCACATTTATGTGTCATTCTTCTGTCATGAACCGCCTGCGGAGCAGAATCGGAATATCTTCATGACGTGCTCGAAGGGATTCGAACCCCCGACCCACGGCTTAGAAGGCCGTTGCTCTATCCTGCTGAGCTACGAACACACTCGCACAGGGTATCCCAATTTAAAGCTGGGCGATATTCCCCGCTAAAGCCGGGCGTCATAACCCGGAAGCGGGTGATGGGAATCGAACCCACGTATCTAGCTTGGAAGGCTAGTGTTCTACCATTGAACTACACCCGCATAATTTATTATTTAATTATCATTGTTCACTTCAATCGGGGTGACAGGATTCGAACCTGCGACCTCCTGGTCCCAAACCAGGCGCTCTAGCCAAGCTGAGCCACACCCCGCTCTTGGTGGGACAGGATATTTAATCTGTTTTTCACATGCAAGGGTTATTATATAATATGCGAACTTCTATGTCAATCAATTTTCTTAATTTAAATCAAAAAATTTAAAATCCCTCTGCCAACTCACCAAAAAAGCTATATTCTTAGCATGAAAACCCATCACAGTTATCATAAATAATTTATCGTAAAATGCGCTTCGCCTTCTTTATCGATTTCCATAATAATAAACGACGGACGCCGCCCTTCCTGACGCGGATAACACAAACTGCCGGGGTTTACCGCGATAAGCTCAGGCATTATATCAATAATCGGCTTGTGCGTATGCCCATAAATTACGATATCAGCATTTCTTCTTTCGGCTTCACGCCGAATTGTTTTCCCCTCGACAGTAACGTAATAATTATGGCCATGAAGCAACCACACCTTATAACGGCCGATCATAAACTCTATCTCACGCGGCAAGTCGGCAAAAAAATCATTATTACCGGAAACCATCATCAAAGGACACCCGATAATCCGTTTAAATGCTTCTTCACTCAACTCCGCGTCACCGCAATGAACCACCAAATCAATCGGCAGCACCCTCATATATACTTTTTCAAAATCATCGATATGACGATGTGTATCACTGACAATTAATATTCTCACGTAAAATCCTTTAGCTAATATAATCTGACAATTTTTCCTTCATTACTTTTAAAGCTTTTCCCCGATGGCTAATTGCATTTTTATCCTCTTTAGATAATGAAGCTGAGGTCATTTTATATTCGGGCAGGTAAAAAATCGGGTCATAACCAAAGCCATTTTCCCCGCTCTCCTGATAATCTATACGCCCTTCCATCGTTTCTTCACTAGTCAGCAAATCACCATTCGGTAAAATAGCCGCTATCGCACAAACGAAACGAGCCGTCCGGTTCTCATCAGGGACACCCGAAAGCCGATCAATCAAACTCTGATTTTTAATCCGATATGATGTATCAACCCCTAAATAACGAGCGGAATAAATGCCCGGTTCCTTATTCAAGTAATCTACTTCCAAGCCCGAATCATCCGCGATAACCAGCATCCCTTCCGAAGCCGCCTCATAGACCGCTCTTGCTTTAATAATCGCATTTTCCATAAAAGTTAAGCCATTTTCTTCGATATCCATATCAATACCCGCTTCTCGCATCGATAAAATCCCAACAGGAAATTCCTGCATAATTTCTTTTATCTCATTATACTTATCCTGATTATTGGTTGCAAAAATAATATTCAAATCTTTTCTCCCTGAATTATGTACCAAATACTAATACATTTCATAAGCCGCAAAAATCGCATTATAAATCCCCGCAGCAACTTTTTCTATATAATCTTCTCTATTAAGCAAAATTGCTTCCTGAGCATTAGTTAAATAGCCGACTCTAATCGCCGCCGCCGGAACCGTCGCATTAGCTATTACTGAATCCGTCTGCGAAGCGGGCTTTAAACCAATCGCCTTTCCCCTAATACTTAGGACAACTTCTTTTTCCAAAATATTCGCAAGTTCAACATTACCGAAATGGGGAATAAAAAAGTTTTCATTATAAATCGCGGTCGTGCCATTCAAAAGGCTGTCATCATCACCATCGCATTCGATTCTAATGAGCATATCGGCTCTTGTGTTATTCGCAACACGGACACGCTTATCTTCATTCAAGTTATTATCCAATAGGCGGGTAAAATAAACTTTGATATCGGTTTGATCCAATAATTCCTTTAATTTAAGAGCAATATTTAAGGTGACGTCTTTTTCGTTCAGATCATTCGCGATAATCCCGAAATCACTTCCGCCGAAAGCCGGGTCAATAACAACAATCCGGTCGTACATTTCACGAGGCGGGACAAATTCCACATAAATCGTCTCTTCCTCCATAATACTACGGTACTCATAAATATTGTTCAAAGCAAATTTAAGAATAACATCATTATCAGTACCTTCATAAAATCCCGAAGTAATATTTTTCCGGTTTCCGGAGATAACGTTGTTAGCATAAAAATCTTCGTCGGCATTTTTAATGAATATCCACATCTCTTCATTAAGGTAATGGTTTTCAATCGTAATGTCATTAGTATTCGTCCCGGGCGGGAGCGGAATAATCAAAAAATTAGTGTTCGCGCTTCCAAGTTCAAAAATAAGCGAACTACTTAAACCCGCATCACTGTTTAAATCATTTTCGGAATCCAGACCTTCTGTTCGGGGTATCGTTTCCTGATTATGAATATCATCAATCAGGATATCAAAATCGGGAATTTCTGTTTCGATATCATTTAAAGCAAGTTCCGCCGCATAATCACCGTGGCGATTTTCTGCGAAAATAACTCTGTTCTCCATTACAAAAAATACTGCTGCCATTACGATAACAGAATAAAGCAAACTAAATACAGCTGTTTTTTTTACCAGTTTTTGATTCATCATAACCTTCCCATGCTATACTACTCTTTTCGGCGGTTTGGGACCGGGAAATTGGTAAAAATATGTTTTCATCATCCCATTATAAATCTTGCGGTTTTTCTCTGCTTTACATTTCATGTCACGCTCCGCTTCTTCATAAGCCGTAATCATGTAAAGTGACCAGGCATCAAGATTTTTAAATTGTTTCCCCAAATTTTTATATATATCCGGAAGATTTTCTTTATCCTCGATTCGCTCACCGTATGGCGGATTCGTGATAATGAAACCGTACTTCTTCGGGTGGCGGAGTTGATCAATACCGCGTTTTTGAAAATGAATAAGCTTTTCCACCCCTGCTAAACGCGCGTTTTCACGTGCCGCGGCGATTATTTTTTCGTCAATATCATAGGCTTGGATATCTGTTTCGACCGTTAAATCCTCATCTTCTTTTGCTTCCTCACGGATATCGTGCCATTCCTTTACAGGAACAAGATTAGGCCAATCCACGGCGGTAAATGTCCGTGAAACCCCCGGGGCGATTCCGGCGGCGATAAGTGCCGCTTCAATCGGGATAGTACCACTTCCGCAGAAAGGGTCAACTAAAATCCGCTCGCTTTTCCAGGGCGTCAGTAAAATTAGTGACGCCGCCAAATTTTCGGCAATCGGAGCCTTTGCGGTCAATTTACGATAACCGCGTTTATGCAGTGATTCACCGGTCGTATCCAAGCTGATCGTCACTTCATCTTTCAAAATAAAAACGCGCAACGGATATGCCGCCCCGTCTTCTTTAAACCACTCTATATGATAGGATTCTTTTAAGCGCTCGACAATGGCCTTTTTGACGATTGACTGAATATCAGAGGAACTAAAGAGTTTACTTTTAATTCCGGCCGCCTTAGTTACGTAGAATTTCCCATCCGCCGGGATAAATTCGTCCCATCCTACCGCCTTAGTTCCCTGAAATAATTCTTCGAAAGTTTCTGCCCGAAAAGAAGTTACTTTAATTAAAACGCGCTCTGCTGTCCGCAAAAAAATATTTGCCCGGCAAATTGCTTCGGCATCTCCGATAAATGTGACACGTCCGTCATTTACTTCCGTTACATCATAACCCAAATCAATGATTTCTCTTTTTAAGACTGTCTCTAAACCAAAATGGCATGGAACAATCAATTCGTATCTTTTCATAACTATGATTATAGCTTACCAAAAAATTATTTTCAAGTTTAATTACATAAAAAGAGACGCCTTGCGGCGCCCCTTTTGTTTCATACTACGTAACTTACTCGCTTTTGCTGCTGCTCGAACTTGAACTATTGTTTCTTGAGTTGTTCTTCGAATTCTTATCCTGGTTGTTCTTGCTGTTGTTTTCGCTCTGATTATAATCGTTCTTGGACATTTTAGTTCCTCCTATACAGGTTTTAATTTTGCTACATTTGTATTATTTCTCATTTAAAGCAAAATATACATAATCTGCAAAATTTTTGCTTAAAATCTTGATTGCTTTAATTTTTACGGATTGTGCTTGCTTTTTTGTTACAATAGATATCTATGGTAATACATAAAATACATTTATTAGGCATGAAATTCGTGATAATTTACTAAATGAGGATTCCTTTGTGGCAAATATGCACATATTTTTTACATTAAACCCCGCTTAATTTGTCAAATTGTTGCATTGCTTTTTGTTATATAATGTAATATACTTGGAGAGTAAGCAGTGATACCCCTTCATCATCTCTGCTTACAAGGGACCCTTATATTAATTATTTATACTCCCCTCGTAATAGCCGATAGCCCCTCTATCGGCTATTACACTGTTTACGGAAGCCGAAAAAGTGCCGCGGGCGGCGGCACTTCTATGAGAAAGTAATTTAGATTTTCCCAACTGAATTACCGATAACTAAATTTCCGTCAACCCGAATTGTTTCAATTATCGTCGTTTTCGGGTTTTCGATAATCTTTATCAGCGCATCACCTGCACAGCGCCCTATTTTTTCCGCATCCTGATCGATCGTTGTCAGCTGCGGTTCCATTAAACGGCTAATCACAATACCATCATAACCTGCAATCGAAATATCTTCAGGAATTTTTAAACCCATTTCTTTAATCGCCTTTATTCCGCCAAACGATGCATAATCATCGGGATAAAGAATACAAGTAGGAGGGGTTTCGAGATTTAATAGCTCTTTGGTCAGGCGCTCAGTCTCACCCTTATCACGATAGGCGACTTCACGGATATATTCTTTCGGTACCGTAAGCTTAAGTTCTTCGATTGTTTGGTAAAATCCATTAAGGCGGCTCTGTGTGACCGCCGAATCAGTACCATGAATATATGCAATACGGCGATGCCCCATTTCATAGATATAATTCATCAGATCGCGCATACCCTTAGCTTGATTGGTCATGACGCACATCGTATTATCGAAAAGGCAATCAATCGTAACTACGGGAATTTCACTTTCAATCAACTCCGCTACTTCGGGGTCGGAAAAGTCGATACAAGCAATGATTATCCCTTCCAAACCGCGATAGCGGGTATGGTTTAAATATGAACGCCGTTTTTCACGATTCTTATTACAGTTGAGAAATGTCAAGTCGTAGCCATTTGATTCAACAGAAACTTTAACACTATCAAGAATCCGCGAAAAATGATCGTGGGTAAGCCCCGAACCATCTTCATCAACGAAAAGGACACCGACATTATAGCTTTTTCTGGTTTTTAGGGCGCTGGCAAAGGAATTAGGCGAGTAACCCATTTCTTCGGCGGCTTTCCTAATCCTGGCGCGTGTTTTCTCGCCGATATCGTGATGCCCGTTTAGAGCTTTGCTCACTGTTGCTATTGAAACTCCGCAAGCGGCGGCGATATCTTTCATAGATGTCATGAATCCGACTCCTCCGTTATTATTTGTTGATACACAAAACATGGTTTTAGATGGTCATTTACCATCCCGACGGCTTGCATAAATGAATAAATAATCGTTGAACCTACGAATTTAAAACCCATTTTTTTGAGATCTTTACTTATTTTATCGGATATTTCGGTCGTAATCGGCATGTAATCAAAGCTTTCCCAATGCCCGACAATCGGCTCGTTATTCACATAAGCCCATATGAAACTGTCAAAACTCCCGTATTTTTTGACGATTTCAAGAAACAATTCGGCATTTATAATCGCGGCGTTAATTTTTAGGCGGTTACGAATAATACCCGGGTTCGCCAGTAGTTCCGCTCTCTTAGCATCGTCGTATAAGGCGACTTTCTTAGGGTCGAACCCATCGAAGGCTTCACGGTATGCTTCCCGCTTTTTTAGTACCGTTTCCCAAGAAAGCCCTGCCTGCGCTCCCTCCAAGATCAGCATTTCGAAAAGCTTATTATCATCATGAACAGGTCTGCCCCATTCGTTATCGTGGTAATCTGCATACAATTCGGTGTTTCCAAAGCATCTGAATATTTCGCTCATTTTATCCTCCCTCACAGTTGTTGTCTAGAACATTATATCATGATTCCTTCAGAAATCATGCCCTCTGGGGGATGCGCACTAAAGCCGCGCCGATATAATGACTAACGTCATTATATCATGATTTCAACTTGCATTTATCATAAATATTTAATATAATTTACTTAATCGTTTTAGCTGTAACCATGAGAGGAGTAAACCTATGAAATTTGGATATTTTGACGACGCAAACCGTGAATATGTCATAACGACGCCCCAAACGCCACTTCCCTGGATTAATTACTTAGGCTGTAATGATTTTTTCAGCTTGATTTCCAACACCTGCGGAGGTTATACCTTCTATAAGGACGCCAAACTTTTACGTTTGACCCGCTACAGGTACAATAATGTCCCCGCCGACAATAACGGCAAATATATTTACATAAAAGACGGCGATACGGTCTGGAACCCCGGCTGGCAACCGACGAAAACAGCGTTAGACAGCTATGAATGCCGCCACGGAATCGGTTACAGCCGTTTCAGCGGGCAAAAAAATGACATCAAAGCCGAGGTTCTTACCTTCGTTCCCATGAACGATACCTGTGAAGTCACCCAACTAAAAATAACCAACAACTCCGCTTGTGCCAAAACGATTTCCCTTTTCTCTTACGTTGAATGGTGCCTCTGGAATGCTGATGATGATATGAAAAATTTCCAACGCAATCTAAGCATCGGCGAAGTCGAAGTCATCGAATCCGCAATTTTCCACAAAACTGAATACCGTGAACGCCGCAACCACTATGCAGTCTATGCTGTGAATGCTCCGATTGATGGCTTTGAAACTATCCGCGACGAGTTCTTAGGTGCTTACCGCGGTCCTGAATGCCCTCACGCCGTCGAAGAAGGTCAGCTTAAGAATAACCTAGCCAGCGGATGGTCGCCTATTGCTTCTCATCAGATTAATTTGACGATTGCACCGGGTGAGACAAGTTCCTACATCTTCGTTCTGGGTTATATCGAAAACGAAAAAGAAAATAAATGGGAAGCTGACGGTATCATTAATAAAGATAAAGCATACGCGATGCTTAAGAAATATCAAACCGATGCTGATATCGATAGCGCTTTCACCGACTTAAACAACTACTGGCAAAGTTTGTTAGGTAAATATAATGTCAAATCAAACGATGAAAAAGTTGATCGGATGGTTAATATTTGGAACCAATATCAATGCATGGTGACTTTCAATATGTCAAGGAGCGCTTCTTATTATGAATCCGGTATCGGTCGGGGGATGGGATTCAGGGACTCTTGTCAGGATCTGCTCGGTTTCGTTCATTTGATTCCTGAACGGGCGCGCGAGAGAATTATCGATATTGCCTCAACACAATTCCCTGACGGCAGTGCCTATCATCAATATCAGCCTTTGACGAAAAAGGGCAACTCTGATATCGGCAGCGGTTTTAATGACGACCCATTATGGCTAATCGCCGGAACTAGTGCGTATGTCCGCGAAACAGGCGATACTTCCATCCTTCATGAGATGGTTCCGTTTGATAATGATGAATCGATTGCCACCCCTTTGATGGATCACCTAAAACGTTCACTTGATTATACCATTAATAATAAGGGACCTCATGCCCTGCCGCTGATTGGCCGCGCTGATTGGAATGACTGCCTTAATCTGAACTGCTTCTCTGAACATCCCGGTGAATCATTTCAAACTTTTGGTCCAAGCCAAGGTCCTGTTGCGGAATCGGTTTTCATCGCCGGTATGTTTGTTAAGTACGGTGAAGAATATGCCGAGTTGGCTGAGTTATTAGGCGATGAAGCCGAAGCCGCGCGTGCGCGCAATGAAGTTAAGATTATGCAAGCCGCGATTTTAAAGGACGGCTGGGATGGCGAGTGGTTCATTCGCGCATACGATGCATATGGACAAAAAATCGGCTCCAAAGAATGTGAAGAAGGCCGGATTTTTATTGAATCACAAGGTTTTTGCTCACTTGCAGGAGTCGGCGTGGCGGAAGGTTTGGCTGAAAAAGCGCTTGATTCCGTTAAGGAAAAATTGGATACCGAGTACGGCATCATGATTTTACAGCCTGCCTATACGAAATACCATCTTGAACTGGGTGAAGTTTCTTCATATCCGCCCGGATACAAAGAAAATGCCGGGATTTTCTGCCATAACAATCCGTGGGTTTCAATAGCCGAAACTGTTATCGGACGCGGCGAGCGGGCTTTTTCCGTTTATCGTAAGACTTCTCCGGCATATAATGAAGAAATCAGCGAAGTCCACCGAACCGAGCCTTATGTATATGCGCAAATGATCGCCGGACGCGACGCCAAGTATCACGGCGAAGCCAAAAATAGCTGGCTGACCGGAACTGCTGCTTGGACTTTCGTTAATATTTCTCAGTATATTCTGGGTATTTATCCGACCCATAAAGGACTTTCGGTCAATCCTTGTATTCCGAAAGGATTCGGCGATTTCACCGTTACCCGCAGTTTCCGCGAAGGTACATATCATATTAATGTATCGAATCCCGATAATGTTGAAAAGGGTGTTCGCGAAATCATTATTGACGGGCAAAAGATTGATGGATTTGTGATTCCTTATGTTAGCGGAAAAGAAGTGTATCGTGTAGAAGTTATTATGGGATAAAACATTTAATTTCATTTTTTCTAATTAATGTCAAATCTTGTTTATGAGAATAAATAAAACAAGATTTGACATTATAATATTATTAAAATATTTCTTATCACTGATGAGGAATATTTTTATTTAACTAAAACTCAGGGAGGACTAAAATGATTAAATCAAGTAATTGTGCGAAATTTTGCACTTCTTTCTTAGCAGGTGCAATGTTATTCGTAAATTTAGCAGTTCCGGTAAGCGCTGCTTCCCATGAAGCAGTTAAACATGAAGGTACACACCACACCACTAATCATGCAACTGCTCATACAAAGAAATATCACGAGGGTGTCAATCACCCAATTATGCATGAATTGGAAGCAAACACAAAAGTTATGTACCGTGTCAACGCCGCAAAACTTAACGAGCGAACCGGACCCGGCGTTTCACATCACAAAGTTGGTACACTTAAGAAAAATACCTTAGTAGAAATTAAAGAATTAAGCCCTGACGGAAAATGGGCATTAGCGCATACCGGAACATGGTTATCGGTTAAATATCTTGAAAAAGATACCCCAAAACATCATGAACACGATAAAGCAATCGCCGCCGGCTATAAAATGAATGCCGCAGGACATTATATTAACCATGAAGGACATCGTGTAAATCATGAAGGTCATCGCTTGAATGCCGAAGGGCATCGCATCAATAATGAAGGTCATCGCGTAAATCACGAAGGGCATCGTTTGTAATAATTATTAGTTTAAATTTTATCAAGGAGATAGATTTGTCTGTCTCCTTGATATTTTTACATAAAAGATCCAAAAACATTAAGCTGTATCATCAACATATACGCAATCGTACTGACTGCCACAGTCAATAATATATTCTTCTTCCATAAATGAAGGATTACCACCAAAACCGATGCAATTATCTCCGCTAACCACCCATGTACACTCAGAAAATCAATATTCCGCAAACAATAAAACACCAGCGTCACCATAATCGCAGGCGGAAGCACCTTCCCTAAATAAGCTATCTGCGCAGGCACGGTTTTTCTGCTGCCAAAGACAATAAAAGGGGCGGCACGTAAAATAATCGTACATAACGTAACTACGGCAATTATTCCAATTGTATTTGTTATATCAATCAAATTTTACTCCTTTTAAATCAAATTTTTTCATAAGCAATCGGAAGCCAACCGTAAAAAATAATGATGGCATTATAAAATGATCCGCACCTAAAAGCACCAAAAAAATCACCGATGAAATTCCCCCGGCTAAAATTGATAAACGATTACCTTTCTCGTGCCATTGCTCAATAACAATCGCAATAAAGAGTGCCGTCATTGAAAATTCAATACCATTTGTATCAAAATTAATCAACTGCCCTGCCAAACCGCCAAAAACCGATCCAATCACCCAATAACTATGATTCAGCATACTCATATACAGCATAATTTTCTTTTCACTGAGCTTCTCAGGAACCTTCGTCCGACACAAAAGCGAATATGTTTCATCAGTCAAAGAAAATACCATATACGGATAACTCTTACCCATTATTTTAAATTTTTCCACCAAAGACAAGCCATAAAAAATATGGCGCCCATTAATAAATAAAGTCATCATCGCCGTATAAAGCAGCCCCGCTCCGGCAGTAAATAAAGTTACCATTACGAATTGCATACTACCCGCATAAACGACCATACTGATTAAAAAAGCCCACAAGAAATGATACCCTGCATCGGATAGCATTAAGCCAAAAGCGGTGCCAAGAAATAAAAACCCTAACATGATGGGAATCGTTTGCCGAAAAGCGAAACGAAAATGACTGAATCTTTCCATATGTATCTTTCTGAGTAGTATAAGCCAACAATTACTAAAATACTATAAAATTCCAATAATTGCAAACAAAAAGTGCCGCCATGCGACGGCACTCATATTAATTTTCAAACTAAACTACTTGAAATGTATGATTCTCTCCCCCGCCATATTGATGATTAAAAATCATTGGGTCAGGTCCTGAAAACATTGTTGCAATGAAACCATCCGGTCCAACAATACCCCGCATACCATTCTTACGGGTGATTTCCGCAAATTCATCCGGCAACTTAATATAAACTTCTTCCATTAACTCATTTTCCACAGGATTCATACTATAAACATAACATAATCCCATCAAACTATAGATCTTGTAAATCTTCATTATGTAGACTCCATTCTGTCTGTAAGGAACAGACTTTTGATTTATTACTAGTATATTTTCTGATATATTTATACTTAAATCAATAGGAGTTTGTTGGTAATTTCATTTCACTTATTTATAAATTTCCCTAACCGCCGCAACTTGAGCGCCAATACTCAGAAAAACTCCTACCAATATTGGATCAAAATGTTTCCCCGCATCTTTTTTAATAATATCCATTGCCTCTTCATGGGAAAACGCTTTCTTGTATGGACGCTCTGAAACCAGTGCATCATAGACATCAACAATTGCCATCAACCGCCCCAACAGCGGAATTTCCACATCTTTCAAACCATATGGATAACCACTGCCATCCCAGCGCTCATGATGGTATGCAGCAATTATTTTCGCATTCTTTAGGAACAAAGCATTTCTTGTCCGCTCAATGGTTTTTTCAATAATTCGTTCTCCTTCCGTCGTATGCGTTTTCATAATATTAAACTCTTCATCCGTTAACCGTCCCGGCTTATTTAAAATAGCATCCGAAATAGTTATTTTGCCGACATCATGAAGACGAGCCGACGAAATAACCGAATCCAAATCCCAATCATCCATATCATCAGCATATATCCCCGCTTCCTGAATTGCATTAGTCAGCAACTCCATATATACTGTCGTCCGCTCAACATGCCCGCCCGTATTGTTGTCCCGATTTTCGACAAGGTCAGCCATCGTATATAAGATACCGTCTTTCATTTGAACGACATTAGATATTAGGATTTGCTTTCGGCTTAAGATATGCATCGTAATCGCCGCCGCGGTACTAATTAAGGCAAGAGTCGTGAAAATCTCTTCTACCCCATGTTTAATTTCTCCCGTTGCTGATTTTTCCATAAGGAAAAATACCGCTATCAAAAGATAAGTTAATCCGCTAATTATTGCGGCGAAAATAACCAGCTTTCGGTCAATATAAATCAACGATATAAAGCAAACAAAAGAAAAAGACATATAAATTCCGTTAACCGTATAATGTGTAATCGTTGCGATTGACGACATCATTGTAAGACACAGCAAACAGATAAAAGCCTGCATCGTATATAATCTTTTTTCACCGAATATCTTTATCCCAATTGATGATAATATAATACATACCGCAATCATAAGAAATGGATAAATCAGATATGTAAGTATATACTGAAAATAGCTCACACCTTCAAACTTAATTTCATACTCATTATTCAGAATCAGCCCAATCAAAAGAAAAGCCGCCGCAACAGTTATAATTAGAGCAACATACCAATACGTTCGGATAAGTTTTTTACTCCATTCAGAAAAATCAACCTCGTTCTCATGTTGAAGTTTAAGCTTGCTAAATAATTTCATTATTATACCCTTTTAATATTTCCCCTCCATCATATATCGTAATTATGTATTACCCTGTCAAAAATTGCAACTTATTTTTTAACCGACCGATTAATGGCGGTAGATTTTGTTTTATTGACCAACCTTGATTAAAAATCGGAAATCGGAAAACTAGTTATAAATATCTTGCCCTTTCGCTAAAAAAACGATAGAATTGAAGCAGATGAAAAGTGGGTAGCATTTGGTGTGGAAAGGACAATTTTATGTGGGACAATTTTATGTGGACACGTGTCGAGTTAAAGAATAATGCGAAGATTGTTTTTAGTCAAAATTATTGGAAAAGTGTTCTTGTAGCTATTTTAACAACTATTTCAACCGGTGGCTTTGGCAGTGGTTCCGGCAGTTCCAGCAGTTCCGGCAGTTCTTCTTTTTCCGGCGGAGCATCAGACAATCATGTCGGAATAGCACCTCCATTAGTGATTTTTATGATACTGGGGATTGTTTTGGCGATTTTAGCGCTCACGCTAGGACTGGCAATTTTTGTTTTCGGACCGCTTGAAGTTAGCTGCCGCCGTTTCTTTATTTTCGCTCGTACCGCTCCCGGTAATTTATCACAATTATCATTTGCATTCAAAAAGGCTTACATGAATATTGTGAAAATACAGTTTTTACGCGGTTTGTTTACCCTGGGCTGGACTTTGCTATTTATTATCCCGGGGATTATCAAAGGATTGGAATACCGTATGATACCTTACATTTTGGCGGAAAATCCAGAGATTAGTTCAGTCGAAGCTTTTAACCGCTCAAGAGAAATGATGACGGGTCATAAATGGAATGCCTTTGTGCTAGACTTATCATTTCTCGGCTGGCATATCTTAGGTTTATTTACTTGTTTCATCCTCACGATTTTCTATGTAAACCCTTACCAACAATTGACTAATGCTGAGTTGTATGAAGCATTAAAGCTTAATACCTAAGTTCCCGGAATGGTTTAACGGAGAATTATTTGAAGATCGCATAAACACGCTGTTTATCGCCTCGTTAAACATTTAATAGTTTAACGAGGCTCATGAAAAATTAGATAGATAAAGTATTGATGTTACGGACTTCCTCGTTATACATATTTGAATAATACAAGTCGGTCGGTTTTGGGTCACGGATTATAAGGCGTTTTGTTTTAAGATAAATCATTTTTTTGACTCCACGTCAACGGTCGTAATTCTCTCAAGTGTTCTCATAATTTACGCTCCTTTGTCTCCAACCCCTTTAGCCATAAACAAACACGGATTCTCTTCATCCCAGAATGTGGTGAACACTTCAAGTGGAATAAATCCCATATTTTGATAAAACGCCCGTGTCCGCTCATATGGCTCATATTTCGCCGATGAATCCAGTGTTTTAACCGTCAAGAACAAATAACCTTTCTCAACGCAATACCGCTCGGCGATTTCCAGCAAGCTATGACCAATTCCTTGCCGCTGATACGGCTCCAAAACTCCAAGGTTGAAAATATCGGCGGTGTACTGATTGTGGATTTTCAAGGCGACAAAACCTATCGGTACATCGTCGTCATATGCTGCGAAAAAGGGATATTCCCTATGTGTTACTGCTTTTTTATCTATATCTTCCGGCGGACTGAACCATGCGGGAAGTGAATGCATGATTTTTAATGTAATCGCCGTTTTTTCATCAGGTAATTCTATTGTCCGTACGTTGAATTGCATTAGCATACCTCACAGCCATTTAATAAAAGCAGTTTTGCCATTTTTATTAAAACCGCATTTTTCGTAGAATTTCAAAGTGCTGTCATTTTTTGAGCCGGTAAGCAACATGATTTTGTAACAACCTAAATCCTTTGCTATCTCGCTTGCTTTATTCATAAGCGTAGTAGCGTAATGTTTACCGAGATAATCGGAATGGGTGACGACATTTTCAATCACCGCATAAGGACGAAGATTGTGGGTCAAGTTTTCAATCACGATTAACGTCACAGAGGATTTTATTAAACCTTCAACATCACCGACAAGCAAATGATAAAAAGGGTTGCTCATAAACTGTGCAATTCTCTCCCGCCAAACATTCATATCTTGCGGTTCTCTCGAAGGATTTGCGGTCAAATGGTTCTGATATAGGTCGTGTAGAGACTCAGCATCAGCAGGAGTTGCTTTTCTAATAATCATTCTTTCGTCCCTCCTTCACGCTTTCTAAAATGTATGTTTTCTTTCATTTCTCCAAGCAATGCACCATTTTATAGTAAAGTCAATTTGCTTTTCTTTTATTAAAGGTTATCTTAACCTATATGATATACTAAATAACAACAAATGTATATTAAAATCATCTGATGCATCTGACGGTATTTACATGCAGAATACATGCACTTATAGCATTGACCTAATATCTTGTTTCCCATGTAGGACACGATAGATTTTTACTTTTTTAGTTTTGTCATCGACCTGATAAAAAACTAAATATTCGAATATAATAGCTGCTTTTCGGAAATTAGGATTATGCTCATATTTATTGAACATATATGGCGTATTCACTATTTGAATACAAAACTCTTCAAAACTTGCCCGAAACTTTCTGTTTGGACTTTCGCCAAACTCTGACAGATATTCATGTATTTCTTTTAAATCATTTCTAGCTAATTTTAGTATTACAAGTTTCATAATTTTACCGCATCCCAACTATCCCATTCTTTAAAAAGTTCATCAATACTAAGCCATTCATCGGGATTGTCAGCCACTAACTCCGCTTCTGCTAATTTTTCTTTAACATAACGAATGTGTAAAAAATCTTCATATTTTGCAAATTCCTCATATGATATTAAAACTGCTTCACTTTTACCATTATTTGTTATGATAACATGGTCGCGATTTTTTATGAGTGAAGCCACTTCGGGATAGTTATTTCTTAAGTCGCGAACAGCTTTTACATGAGTTGAGAACATAATTTTACCTCCTGATGATACATATTGTATCACGAAAAAACGAAAATATCAATATTTCAAATATTTTGAGTTTCCCCATTTTTTGAATTAAATTTAGCTTCATCCCTTATGTATAAAGAGTTTGGGGATTTTCAAAAATGAAATAACATGATTTTTAAAAAAAGACAATAGCCCGTCTATAGCGAAATCTTAATCTGAAAGATATTGATGGCATTTCTCGAACAATAAAAACATGCCCAGAGCCGGAATCGAACCAGCGACACACGGATTTTCAGTCCGTTGCTCTACCAACTGAGCTATCTGGGCAAAATAGCAACACGCAAATTCCTTTATTTTCAAGGGTTTTGGCCGTTTTGATTTTCTTTCTGACCTCATAGACACGAGGATTTTCGGCACTTAGAACCGAGGACTTTTATAGTATACACATAAATGGTGTGTATGTCAACCCCCTTGCGAAATTTTTTTGTTAGAAACTTTTTTGTTTTATTTTAATTTTTCATTAGTCAATTTCTGTCACTCCGCCCAACCCTAAAGCATAAGACGAAAAGGTGTCAAAAATCAAAAGGGGTTGAAAGCATGAAAACCATTCGGCAGATAGCAAAAGAAATCGGCGTTTCAAAGCAAGCGGTTTTTTATAAAATCAGCAAGCCACCGTTGTTGCTTGCGTTACAGCCTTTAGTGTCAAAAGAAAACGGTATTTTGACGGTGTCGCTTGACGGTGAAAAGCTGATAAAACAGGCGTTTAATGATAGTCGCTCAAATTTTAAACCGTCAAAAGAAAACGCTTCACTTGACGGCAATTTAATAGAAATATTGCGCACCACAATTAACACTTTAAGCGAACAACTAAGCCAAAAAGATAGCCAAATCACCGCATTAACCGCCGCTGTAAAAGCCCAAGCCGAAAGCGTAGTTTTTACACCCCTTGCAGGGCGGTTTCAAGTCACGCGAAAATGCAAGCGAAAGAAAACGAGCGTACCAATTAACCGCTTGTTAGCAAAGAAATAACCGCAAATACATTATCTGCCCACCGCCAAGTTTTAGGCGGTTTTTTTGCGTTGTGTGTTGCCGCCTTGCGGCAAGTGGCTTGCGTGTGCGCCCGACCAAAATCAACAGTCGCGTTGCTCCTTCGATTTTGCCCGACCACCCCGCAAACCACATAAGGGCGCACTTATACATTGCTTCGCAATGTTGTCAACAAGCCAAGCCGTTGGCGCATACCTTGTAACGAGGTGAGCGCATGGCAATTTATCACTTGCACGTTAGCATAATCAGCCGCAAAACAGGGCGGTCGGCAGTTGCCGCTGCTGCTTATCGTGCCGCCGAAAAACTGCACGACAACCGCTATTCAAACGCTGTAAATGCCGCCGCCTATCGGTCGGGCGAGAATTTGCAAAACGAGCGTGACGGCATAACGCACAACTATACTTTCAAGCGCGGCGTAGTTCACACCGAAATCATGTTGCCGCAAGATACGCCCAAAGAATATGCTAACCGCGCAACGCTTTGGAACTCCGTTG
>WQST01000002.1 GCA_009787745.1 Lachnospiraceae bacterium | reverse complement strand
AAAAGCCGCCTTTGATAAATATGGTGTAAAGCCCGATACAATTATCGGTTGCGCAGGCGGCGGTTCGAACCTGGGCGGTTTAATTGCGCCGTTCTTGGGTGAGAAGTTACGCGGTGAAGCCGATTATCGCATTATCGCGGTAGAACCTGCTTCATGTCCAAGCTTTACCCGCGGTAAATATGTTTATGATTTCTGTGACACAGGTATGATATGCCCGCTTGCGAAAATGTATACCCTTGGTTCCGGCTTTATCCCGTCGCCGAGCCATGCGGGGGGATTGCGTTTCCACGGTATGAGTTCGATACTTTCACAAGTTTATCATGATGGTTTGATGGAAGCACGGGTTGCGGAGCAGACGGAGGTATTCGCGGCGGCGGAACAGTTCGCCCGCATTGAAGGAATCCTTCCCGCGCCTGAGAGCGCTCATGCGATTAAAGCGACAATTGATGAAGCGATGAAATGTAAAGAAACAGGCGAAGAAAAAACGATTCTCTTTGGGCTGACGGGAACGGGTTATTTTGATTTATCGGCTTACGAAAGATACCATGACGGATTAATGACGGATGAAATTCCGACGGAGGATGATTTGGCAAAAGGTTTCGCCGGTATTCCTGAGTAAAGGGTAATCAATTACTGCTTGGCGAGGGTTAACCGTGCCTTCGCCGGGCTGTAATTACCGCACTTTAAATAGTAGTCCCGGGCTTTTGCGGTTTCGCCCATGCATTCGTAAATAACACCAATATTATAGAAGGCACTATAACTGTTAACGCCTGCGACGGAATAGTTTTTCATTTGTGTTGCTTTTTTAAATTCCGCGATAGCGCGGTCGAAAAAGGCATTATTCATATAAATAAGCCCCATCAAAAAGACGAAATCAGCCCGTATGGCGAACTCTTTATAAATATTCTCGAATTGCATAGCTTGTGCGAAAAGCTTTAATTTTAAAAGGGCATACCCATACGATTCGACCATCGTTTGGACATATTCCAGTTTCGGATTCACATCAAATTCCAGCCCTAAGCCGTAATAGTAACAGGCTTTCCCGGCATCGTCCAAAACTGTATAAGACTGACCGAGCTGAAAATACGTATAAGGGTCAGCCCCGTTTTTTTCCAAATCGACAAGTAATAATTTAAGATTCCGCTGTGCTTTTTCTTCGGCAGTCCCTTGCTCGCTGTAACCTTCATGATAAAAACTTATCGGAATGGGGAAATATACCGCTTCACTGCCGTCGCTTGGTGTCACCTGCTCATGTATTATGCCCCTGTAATGATGAAAGCGGCGGTCGAAAAGGCGCGCCACGCGCTCGGTCATTACCGCTTTCGATTCCCCGCCGCCATAGGGATTGTTCCTTAACATCATCCCGATCCCGCGCGGATAGCCATGCATCATTTTTTCGATAGCGTTTAAATCAATTTCCTGTAAAAATTCATCACAATCAACAACCATTATCCAATCATTTGCCGCTTGGCTAATAGAAAAATTTCGCGCCGCCGAAAAATCATCAACCCAATCAAAGCTCAAAACCTTATCAGCATATTCCGCGGCAATCAGAGCCGTCCGATCGGTTGACCCCGTATCGGCGACAATAATTTCCGCGAAATGCGGTTTGAGTAAGCTTAGGCATTTGGCGAGGTATTTTTCTTCATTTTTGGTAATCATGCAAACGGAGATCGGTATCATGTACTTATTATAGCAAAAATTTGACATTTTCCCAAACATTATTTATCATTGCTTATATGCGAAAGATATTTTTCCCGCAGTGGGAGAGTTTGGGGCAGGATTTTGTTATTCGGGCTTTCAGGGACGAAGGTTTTACCGTTGATTTATATAAGATCCCGAAATCCGAACCCGATCAGGAAAAACGCGCAGGATTAGCGGAAGAATTAGTTAATAAAATCATTGCGGAAAGCTATGATTTTGTTTTTACGGTCAATTTTCTTCCTGTCGTGGCGATCGCCTGTAAGGCTTTAAGGATTAGCTATCTTTCGTGGATTTATGACAGCCCCTGTGTCGAAGTCTATTCGGAAACCGCCGCTTTTGAAAATAACTATATCTTCATTTTTGACCGCATGATATGTGCGGATTTAATCAGTAAAGGCATTAATACCGTTTATTATCTGCCGTTGGCGGCGGACGTTTCATATTATGACGAAATAATCGCCGCAAATTCTAATGATTTCACCAACGACATTTCCTTCGTCGGCTCCCGATATGCCGAAACGAAACCACAGTTCGCGCCTTTGGAAAATGATGAAGGTTATTTAAAAGGCTATCTTGATGGCTTGATAAAAGCACAACTGGGCGTCTATGGTGTCAACTTTTTGGAAGCCGCTCTGACTCCTGAAATCATTATTCGAATGCAGGCATTATGTATGTTGCCCCAGCGTGTTCACAGCAACGAATCGATTGCCTGGCTTTATGCAAACCATTATTTGGCTAAAAAAGTGACTTCCTTGGAGCGGACAGGAATATTCCGGCGGCTTGCGGAAGAACAGAAGGGTTTTCGCCTTTATTCAGGAGAAAGTACAAGCGAATATCCGGAGATTGTGAATAAAGGTTACGTTGACTACTATTGTCAATTGCCGCTCGTTTTCAATCACAGCAAAATCAATTTGAATATCACTTTAAAGAGCATCCAAAGCGGAATCCCTTTACGTGCCTTTGATATTATGGGAGCGGGGGGCTTTCTTTTGACTAATTTTCAAGCGGATTTTCTGTTACATTTCGTTCCCGATGAAGACTATGTTTATTATGAAAATATCGACGATTTAATTAATAAAACAGAATATTATCTTACTCATGACAAAGAGCGCCGGCAAATAGCCGAAAACGGCTACGAAAAAGTAAAACAACACCATACTTACCGCCATCGGGTTAGAGAAATGCTAAGTATAATGTATAAAGAATAACAATTCTAATTAAGGAAAATATCCATGCATATTTTACAAATGATTTTACAACTTTTAAGCCTCACACTATGGCTCTTGATTATCCCTTTCGGGGTCGGTTTGCTTCCGGCGCGCTTCTTGCCAAAAGAAAGACGCACATGGGGGGTGGTTTTTCTGCTTGGATATATCATCTTTTTCGCAGTTTTTGAATTGGTTGCCCTGATTGTGACGCTAAACGTTATTTATGACGGATTGACAATTCTGCTTAAAAATTTTACGCCGATAGTATATGTTTTGGCGGGAATCGGGTTCGGGACAGAGATGGTTGTTCCCGCAGTCTTTAAACGAATAAGGTTTAAGTCGGCGCTTAAATCTGCGGTACAGTTCTTAAAAGAAATTTTAATCGGCAAAACCCTTACGTGGGAAGCGAAAATAATTTGGTTATTTTTCTTGATGATTCTGGGCTTTCAGCTGTTTATGTCACTTATTCATGCTTCATTCGACGGCGATGACGCATACTATATAGTTCAGTCATTGACGGCGGTTGAACGCGATGTCCTTTTTCGGATTGATGCTTATACGGGGTCTAGTACCGCTTTAAACCCCCGCCATGCAATGGCGGCTTTTCCGCTTTGGCTTGCGATGATTGCCGAGAAAGCCCGGATTCATCCGACGATTCTGGCACACAGTATTATCCCGCTTTTTCTTCTGCCTATGACCTATCTGATTTATTTTCAAATCGGCAAAAGTTTACTTAAGTCAAAACTTGAATCATTACCGATTTTCATGGTGCTTATTGCGGTAATGCAAATGTTTGGGAATGTCTCGATTTATACTAACGAAACATTCCTAATGACGCGGACATGGCAGGGTAAATCCTTTGCCGCTAATTTTATTGTTCCCGCAATTATTTGGCTGTTTTTGGTTATTGGTGAAAATTTGCAAGAGGATAAAGACCATCTTATTTATTATATACTTTTGGGTTCGTTAATATGGGCGGCAGGGATATCAAGTTCCATGGCGGTTTTTTTGTCAATAATCCTGACGGGGGCGTTAAGTTTTTATTTGGCGATTTTTTACCGCAAATTTAAAATATTGTTTAAATCCCTTTTAGCGTGTATTCCCGGTTTTATCTTTATGCTAATTTATTATTTAATAAAAATTGTTTAAGGCTTTACGCAGGCGAAAGAACTCACGTTCGCTTATGCTTAACTTTAGAAAGGCAAAGAAAATATGTACGATATATTCAGGGAATGTGTTGAAATCCTTAAGAATTATACAGGCGCCCGCTATTTATTTTTTCTTTATCTGGCGGCCGTTATCTATCTTCTTTTCGCTGAGAAGGAGAAACGTCTCCGCGCGCTGATTATTTATGCGCCCCTGACGATTCTGTTTGTCTTTCTGATGCCGCTTTTACGCTGGTTTTATATTGCGATTGATTTGGATCAGGAAACTTATTATCGGATTCTCTGGTTGCTTCCTATGGGAATCACAATTGCTTATGCGGGATGTAAGCTGTTTGCCAAACATCGGTGTATCGGTTTGATAGTAACGGCGGTTTTGATTGCCCTGTGCGGAACTTTGGTTTATCGGAGTCCCCATATAACCAGAGCCGAAAATCTTTATAATATCCCCACGGTCACGATTAATGTCTGCGATTTTTTGCTTGCGGATGCGGAATTTAATTATATTAATGCCGCTTTCCCGAAAGAGCATATTCATTTCGTGCGCCAATATACAACGGATATCTCTCTGGCATACGGGCGGGCGGCGCTTGTCGAGCGCTGGGGGTTTAGCGACCACCCCGTGTATCAGGCGATGGAAGCGGAAATAATCGATATTCCTGAATTGCTTTTAGCAACGAGAGAACGGGAAGTGAATTATATTATTATTCATTTAACCCGCGTAACGAGTGACGACCCTGAAAACTATGGCTTGGTTCAGGCGGATTTGATTGATGGTTTTCTAATTTATCGTGATGAAGTGACCGCGGATGTGATTCGGGAAAAATACGGGCCTTACCTGCCGAAGCGCCCCAATACCCCTTAACTATAAATGATAAACAAATATCCCCAGAATAATCAGCAATGTTCCCGTCAGCTTTCGTTTTGTGATTTTTTCTTTAAAAAAGAAATAGCCTAAAAACATTACAATTATATATCCCGCTGATTCAAGCAGCGGCACATTCGTAAATTCCAGCCCCGAATAAGCATAAATAGAAAATGCCAGCGCTAGGAACATCATTCCGTAACCGCAGATAACCAAAGGATTTAGGTATTCGCGGATGCGGTTCGGATATTTTCGGTTGGAACTCTTTTTTAGGATTATTTGTGAAAAAGAAGCAACCGTAACCCCTGTTAATGAAATTAGGACAAAATGGTTCATTTACACCCCTTGCATTTCGAAGCAGAGCTTGCGAAAAAAACAACGTTTAGGATATTGCCTCGCTGTTCATAATAATTACGCCTGAAAAGACAATCGCAATCCCCAAAACTTTCGGTAAGGTAATCGTTTCATTAAATAATAAAAGCCCCCAAACCAAACTCCATAAAAGTGTCGTTGCTTTGTTGGCGTAAGCAATCGAGATATCAAAGCGCTTAATGATTTGTTGCCAGATAATCGCATAGATGCCGAGAATCATGACGACCATCAAAGCAGGCAAAATAAAGCGGAGGGTAAAAATCGATTCAAAAGAGTCAAGTGCCTGTGATGCGAGCTTAGAGCCGACTGACGACATACTGTAAATTATGAAAACTGCCTGGAGAATGAGGATATCTTTTAGTTTTATTTTATGCGGGCGGTGTTTCGGACTAACGCTTTTTTCTTTCATTAACATATCTCCGTCGGTAAACAATGTCCCATTATATCATGATTTCTACTAAAGTCAAATAAATATTTTCACGCTTATTGCGCTCTTAATAATAACTTAATTAATATTATCTGGATTTTTTTCCGATTAAATAGTAAACTACTACTATGCAAGAAAAACTAAACTTGTTCAAAAACCGGCTCAAAAATATTAAAATCAATTACCATCTTATTATTATAGTGATAATTGTTATTATTTTCTTAATTACGCTGTTTATTCTGCTTAGATGGAATAAGGGGGTTGAATCTTCGTATGATCCTGATCTGATTAATACTGATTTCGATGTTGAACCGCTTGATTTTATTATGCACATGGATCCGCGGTTATTGGAAGGGCGGGAAGACGACGGTGAACTTCATATATTATGTCTGGGAAATAACCCTTTTAGTGATGAAACAGGAGAAAACGGGCTGGCACAGCTGATCGCCAAAGAAACCGCCGGTATCACTTATAACGGTGCTTTTCCCGATTCGATGATTGCAAACAGAAAAGCGCCCGCTAATGTCGCCGAATCATTCGGACTCTTTTATGTAACGATGGCATTGGTTAATAATGATTTTGCCTACCTAAGAGAATCAGCGGGCAAAACTCAGGACAAGCGCTATGCGGATGCCGTAGATGTTTTAGAGAACCTAGATCTTAACAAAATAGATGTTTTGGTCATGATGTACGATACAACTGATTATAATCAATTATCACCTGCTGACGACCCTAATAATGAGTATAATATCGATGCTTATACAGGTTCGCTTCGTACCTCGATTGAAGTCTTTAAAGAACATTATCCGCATATAAGAATCATCATGATGTCGCATTCCTATGCTATGTATATGGATGAGGAAGGCGTACTTCATAACGGCACAGTCACAGACCTGGGTAATGGTGATATACCGCATTATCTGATTATGGGCTTTCAAGTAGCGACAAGCAGTGGAATTACCTTTATTGATAATTACTTTGGCACGATTCATGAAGAAAATTTTCATGAATATATGCGTGATCACATGCATTATAATGATGTCGGAAGGAGATTGCTCGCCAAACGTGTTGCGGAAATTATTCTTGATGAATAACTTCCCGATAAACAGGGAGACTCTCTTCGTTAAACATCTCGCGATACCATTTGCTATATTTGTGCATTCGGTATGTAGTGCTTAAGACATTTAATTGATATTCATTTTCGCAATTAATTTTAAATGCCTTACGCTCGTCCATATCCAACTTTACGTAATCGATGTATGAGATTTTTAACTCAGAGATCGACTCCGTGCATTTTGGACATGTTAAGTGATGACCATTTAACATAAACATACGTTTACATTGTGGGCAGTAATGCATGTACATCATAAATTTTACCCCTTATACCAATAGTGACAGCAGTTCATTTGTTTACATAAATATTTTGCCGGTATTTGGGACAAAAGTCAAGAAAATGCTGAATTAAGTTATCGCGTTTTAGAAAATACGAAAGAAATTTGCAATTTTCCAGATATTATGTTACTATCATTACGAAATAATTAAAATAATTTTCGGAGAGTTCCGGATGCGAAAAAAATACCACAAAAACAATATCGACGCATACGATGAAAATAATAATCTTACGGCAGACTATGACGAAGATGATTTTGATGATCTTGTCATTGAGGAAATCACGGAAGAGACCCTTGATGATGAAGATTTTTTTGCTAATGAAATCGAATATGTTGATGAAGACGGATTTGCTTTAGATATCACATATGAAGAGGAATCGGATTCATATTCAGATAGTGATGATGAGGAATATGAAGATGATGAAGAGTATTATGAAGATGAAGAATATGATGACGAAGATGAAGATTACGAAGAGGATGAATACGATGATAATCCTATCTTTGAACGCATCTTGGATTTTTTCAGAAATCTTACAACGGTCGATTATATAGTTGGAGTAACAGGTGTTATTGTATTAGCGGTAGTTATTTTTGCAGGGTCGTTTTATTTTAATGCGCGGGGAGAAGAAAGACAGTTAGAGACATTCGCGAATATCGGCAGCCAGACAGAGCATATCACAATAATCGGGCAGGATGGGTTATTGGCTATGCATGAAGCGCAGATAGCAAAGCGTTTAGCGGCTGAATATGCCTATGAAGAGGAAGAGATAATTGAAGAAGATGAATTTATCCGCGTTTTTATGGATATGTCGTCAGTTTTTAAAGATCTGAAAATTAAGTTTGTCAGTGAGAAGACGGGAAAATTAGTTCCTAACGCTCCTTTTTCTGTAAATGTCACCGACCCGAGTCAAAGAACTAAGACTTATATCGATGAAAACCGCACGGGAATAATCCATCTTGACAATATTGCCCCGGGTAAATACGAAGTAGCAATGATTGCCGCTGATGATTTGAAGGATTTTATTTTTAGTACAAGTGCAGTATCTTTTACTGTTACAGATACGATTGAATTTAAAAAGATTGATATCAGCAATGAGATAAAGAAGGAATCACAGGTTAATGTCGCGCAGGAAGATACGAAAATTGAGCTTGCCGTTGAGTCGGTAAATGTTGATACGGTTGAGTGGGTTGAATCAACCAGAACTTTGATTAGTGATAGTTCGGCATTTGAATTTGACGAAATCCTAAAGAATACGATTCCTGAACCGGGCGTAAGCGCAGGATTGAGTGTAAGCCCCTTTTCTTTGACGGTAATGGCGGCGGTAATCGAACCGCCGGAAAATAATGAGCCTGAGCCGTCGCCGACCCCATCGTCTGATCCGTCGCCGACCCCGACAGCTGAGCCTAATCCTGAGCCGTCGCCGACACAATTGCCATTACCGACCCCGTCAGCGTCGCCTTCGCCATCACCGAGTGCGTCGCCAACACCAAGTGCGTCGCCAAGCGCATCGCCGTCACCAAGCGCGTCACCTTCGGCATCGCCGTCGCCCAGCGCATCGCCGTCGCCCAGTGCGTCACCATCGCCCAGTGCGTCTCCGTCGCCGTCGGCATCACCGTCGCCGTCACCTAACAAAGCGCGGAATGACACGAGTTCAAGTTTGGTTGATCGGGATGGGAAAAGAGTATTTATCAAAAAAGCAAACGGTGAATTTACCGCCGCTGTTTTTGCCGATTATTTTAAAGAAACCAGATTTTATTTACAAAGAACAATTAATACACCTATTTATCGGTATACAGGATGGCAGCAGTTAGACGGTCATACATATTTCTTTGATAAAAATGGGAAAAAAGTCACAGGGGAGCAAATAATACAAGGCGCCAAATATTTCTTCGCCAGTGACGGCGCGCTGACGCTTGGTTCGGGTCAGCTGGGGATTGATGTTTCCAAGTGGAATGGGACGATAAATTGGAATGCGGTTAAAAATTCAGGTATTTCTTATGTGATTATTCGCTGCGGATATCGTGGTTCATCGACAGGTGCAATGATTGAAGATCCGACATTTAAGGCGAATGCCAGAGGTGCGATTGCGGCAGGGCTTAAGGTTGGGGTATATTTCTATAGTCAGGCGACTAATGAGCGGGAAGCTATCGAAGAGGCTTCAATGACTCTTAGTTTGATTAATGAGTTCCGCATTTCTTATCCTGTGTTTATTGATGTGGAAGCGTCAGGGGGACGCGGTGATAGGATTGACAGAGCGACGCGGACAGCGGTTTGTCATGCTTTTGCGAAGACGGTTCAAAATTCAGGGTATACGCCCGGGATTTATTCCAATAAGAGTTGGTTTGAAACGCAGATTAATACGAGGGAATTGACTTCATATAAGATTTGGCTTGCGCATTATACTTCGCAGACTAATTATGCGACGACTCGGTATGATTTATGGCAATATACTGATAGGGGACGGGTTAATGGGATTAATGGGAACGTCGATATGAATTTGAGTTACTTGGGTTATTGATTTAGATTATAGGATTTGGGAGGTTGTCATGACGACATATTTAGTTACCGGGGGCGCCGGGTTTATCGGGTCAAATTTTATTCATTTTATGTTGGGGAAATATGGTGATTCGATAAAGATTATTAATGTGGACGTGCTTACTTATGCAGGAAATCCGGAGAATTTAGCGGCTGTCGCCGATTATCCCGGTTATTCGTTTATCAAGGCGGATATTTGTGATAAAGAGAAGATTACGGCGATTTTTCGTGAGAACGAGATAGATGTAGTTGTTCACTTTGCGGCGGAGAGTCATGTTGACCGCAGTATTGCCGATCCGGAAGTGTTCGTGCGGACGAATGTCCTGGGGACTTTGGTGATGCTTAATTCGGCTAAGGGGGCATGGGAAAAAGAAGATGGTACTTATCCAAAGGGGAAGAAGTTTATCCATATTTCGACGGATGAGGTCTACGGCTCTTTGACGGAAGAAGGCACTTACTTTTATGAAACGACTCCTTATGACCCGCGCAGTCCTTATTCTGCGAGTAAGGCAGGTTCGGATATGCTGGTCAGGTCTTATATGGAGACTTATAAGTTTCCGGCGAATATTACTAATTGCTCCAATAATTACGGACCGTATCAATTCCCCGAAAAGCTTATTCCGCTGATTATCAATAATGCTTTGCAAGGTAAGAAATTGCCTGTTTATGGCGACGGGAAGAATGTCCGTGATTGGTTGTATGTTGAGGACCATGCGAAAGCGATTGACTTGGTTTGCGAAAAAGGCGGGCTTTTTGAGACATATAACATCGGCGGCCATAATGAAAAGCAGAATATCGAAATCGTAAAAATCATTTTAGATACATTATTAGACATGCTTCCGGATTCAGACCCGCGTAAAAAGCATATCAGTCATGATCTGATTACCTATGTCGAAGACCGCAAGGGTCACGACCGCCGTTACGCCATTGCGCCTGATAAAATCAAAGCCGATTTGGGCTGGGAACCGGACACGATGTTCGCCGAAGGAATCCGCCTGACGATTGCTTGGTATTTTGAAAATACCGATTGGATGGCTCACGTTACGAGTGGTGAGTATCAGGATTATTATGATAGGATGTATAAGTAAGTGAGCGAGGCATTGGAAAAAGTATCTTGACAGGACATAAAAGCTGTTGTAATATTATTCTAACATTATTATTCCCAGCGGCGCAATCTTGCGTTGTTTAAAGCGTTATTCATGACGCTGTCCGGCATATTCTGCCAGAGTATTAACCCCATACCCTATTAACTGGCAGGCGTCGGATGAATGCCTTACTTGAGATGTCCTGCCATCTGACACATGAAGGAGGACATTAACTGAAAGAACAAAAACGCAAACCTTTGGATGATTTGAGCATTATTGATGATTTCTTGATGACTGAACTAGCAGGGAGTGACGAATACGGTGAAGCCTTTGTTGAATATTTTTTACACACCGTATTAGGTCAAAAAATCGAAATCAAAGATATCAAGGTTCAGAAAGTTGAAACACCCGGTGATATCGATAAACGCGCAATCCGCTTTGATATTCGCACGAAAGTGTCTCTTAGCAAAACATTTCTTGTTACAGAAATGATGGATGATTCTATAAAGCTAAAACGCAAAGCCATCATAAATATCGAAATGCAGGCGAAAAGCGATAAATCCGCGCGAGGTAAAAAATATGATATCCGAAAGCGCAGCCGTTTGTATCAAGCGATGGTAGACACAAATATGTTGATACCGGGCAGCGGATATAACGAACTTGATGATGTACTGATAATTATTTGCTCCTCATTCGATATATTCGGCTTAGATATGATAAAATACACATTTACTAATATATGCCTTGAAAATAATGAACTACTATTAGATGACGGAGCATACCGCATTTATCTAAATACATCAGATAAAATTGGCGGTACTGATGAACTAAACGCCTTACTAAAGTACATAGCTAATTCAACCGAAGAAAATGCTGTAAATAGCCGGCTGAATGATATCCATACAATAGTTACGAAAGTCAAGCAATCAAGGAAAGCGAGGGAAAAATATATGTGCATATGGGAAACCGAAGAGCGCCTAAGAGATGAAGTCCGTGAAGAGATGCAAGAGAAATTGGATGAAAAAGAAGCTGAACTTGCCGAGAAAGATACTGAACTTATTAAAAGCAAAGCAATAATCGCCGCACTTGAAGCAAGGCTGGCCGCTGTAAACGGATAAGGCTAAATAATTTCAAAATACTATAGATTTTTCCCCGAAATTTGATTATAATAAAAAGGTAATGCCCCTTCCGTTTAGCGGTTGGGGCTTTTCCCAAGAAGGATAAATACGGTACACTGAATATAGAAAGGACTCCCATGAAAGGTATCATCTTAGCCGGCGGAGCCGGAACCAGACTATACCCCCTGACGAAAGCCATCAGTAAACAAATCATGCCCGTCTTCGATAAGCCCATGATTTACTACCCCCTCTCAATCCTCATGCTATCCGACATCCGCGAAATCCTCATTATTTCCACCCCCCGCGATATCACGGTTTTCGAAGAACTCTTAGGCGACGGGCGGGAACTCGGCATGAGTTTTACTTACGCTGTTCAGGAATACCCTCGCGGCCTAGCCGACGCATTCATTATCGGTGCCGGCTTCATCGGAACAGATAGTGTGGCACTTATTCTCGGCGATAACATTTTCTACGGGCATAGCTTTTCGCGGATTCTGCGCACCGCCGCCGCCCGAGAAGCAGGCGCGACTATTTTCGGTTACTATGTCCGCGACCCCCGTGAATATGGCGTAGTCGAATTTGATGAAAACGGTAAAGCCATCTCCATTGAAGAAAAGCCGACCCGTCCCCGCAGTAACTATGCCGTCCCGGGCCTTTACTTTTATGATAATGAAGTCGTTGAAATCGCCGCCAATGTCAAGCCAAGCTCACGCGGTGAAATCGAAATTACAAGCGTAAATAATGAATATTTGTTACGCGGTGCTTTGCATGTCGAAACACTTGGGCGCGGATTTGCCTGGCTTGATACAGGAAATCACGATTCTTTGCTTGAAGCCGCCAATTTCGTCGCCGCGTTCCAAAAGCGTCAGGGGCTATATATCTCTTGTATTGAAGAAATCGCTTATAAACGCGGTTTTATTGATAAAAAACAACTCCTTAAACTGGCTGAACCACTAACCAAAACCGATTACGGTATCTATTTAACAGAGGTTGCCAATGGGCTCTAACCCTAACCAAAACTCACGCTTAATCAAACATGCAGTTATGACAGCGGTGTTAATAATAATTATTATCCTTTCCGTAGTTGCGGCGCTTAATTATGCTCAGATTAGCGGCTATTTGGGTTTTAATCAGTCAGAAACCGAGACTCAGGGGCAATTTACGGTTCCCGTCAGCGATTCGCAAGGATTATTGACAGGCGCAGACCCTTCGGCTTTTATGAAAGATCCGTCTTTTTTTGACGCTGACCCGTATGAACCGGGAAGTATTCAAGTCAAATACGGGAAAACGGCAAACCTTGTGCTTAGTTCGGTAGAAAAAGATTTACGTATCCACATTGTTGATATTCTCGGACGCAACATTACAGGGGTTGAATTTAGTGTAAGTGTTGACGGTGTGGAATACCGTGACAATGATAAAGATGGTTTAATTTATATCAGCCCGCTAAGTGCGGGTGAAAGCGTCGTTATCCTTAATCCGCAGACAGGTTTTCGGACGCAAACCGAACCTGCAAGGATTAATATCAAGCAAAAAATTGAGTTCATCGCCATGAATGAACTGGATCTAAAAATATTTAGCGAGAGTCAAATAGATGTTGCAGTCGAGGATGTCATTGATAAAATGGCTGATAATGAGCGGGATGCAACGGAGTATACAGAACCGCTTGGTTCGTGGACAGGCGCCAAGTTGGGCATTGATGTTTCCAAATGGAATAAAGAGATTGATTGGCATAAAGTCAAAGACGCGGGAGTTGAATTTGCGATTATCCGCGTCGGGTACCGCGGTTGGACATCAGGTTCTTTGATTGAAGACCCTTACTTTAAAGCTAATATGCGCGGCGCGCTTAATGCGGGGATTCCTGTCGGTGTTTACTTTTTTACGCAGGCGATTACGGTTATGGAAGCCGTTGAAGAAGCCAGTATGGTTATTGCGATGGTCGAAGAATTTAAGCTTGCTTATCCGATTTTTATCGACAGTGAAGGAACAGGAACAGGCGGACTCGGTCGTGCTGATAACCTAAATAAATCATTGCGGACTGATATTAGCAAAGCATTTATGGAAACAATAAAAAATGCGGGGTATCATGCGGGGATATATGCCGCGCGCAGTTGGCTGTATAATCAGTTAGATATGGAGCAGTTATCAGAATATATCGTATGGCTTGCCGAATACCGTGATATCCCTCAATATACAGGCTACTATCAAATGTGGCAATATAGCTCCAGAGGTCAAATTGACGGAATAAACGGAAATGTTGATTTGAATTTAAGCTATTTGGATTGAATGCGTTCCGCAATTATGCTATTGTAGTATGAAGAGTCAAGAAGAAATGGAGTGACAATGGGCAAAATAAATGTTGAAACCTGTTTTATCGCGGGTCTGAAAATCATTACCCCCCAAGTCTTTGGCGATACGCGCGGTTATTTTATGGAGACTTTTAACCAAAATGATTTCACCGAAATCGGTATTGATTGCCGATTCGTTCAAGATAACCAATCTTCTTCGGTTAAAGGGGTTCTCCGCGGACTTCACTATCAGGTTGAACATCCGCAGGACAAGCTGGTTCGCGTGTTAAGCGGTGAAGTATTTGACGTAGCGGTGGATATTCGCGAAGGTTCTGAAACTTACGGCCAATGGTATGGTGTTAACCTCTCTGCCGAGAATAAAAAACAATTTTTCGTCCCGAAGGGTTTTGCTCATGGGTTTATGGTACTTTCAGATTATGCCGAATTTGCGTATAAATGCAGTGATTTCTATCATCCTCATGACGAAGGCGGAATTATGTATAATGACCCCTCAATTGGGGTCGAATGGCCGATAGATACAGGAATAGCCCCGATATTATCTGAACGCGACAAACTTTGGAAAGGTCTGTCAATTAAGTGAATCATAACCGTAAACATAAATTGATAAGGATTCTTATTGTCATTTTCTTCTGCGGATTAATAGCAGGCGTTATTTTATTACATGATAATCCGCTTGCCGACCCGATAACGGAACGGCTTAAGAAAATTTGTGCCTGTGTTTTATTAGCCTTCGGCGCGGTTATATTTAGCGTTTATTATGATCGATTGACGATTTTACCGAAAGAATTATGGCAGAGCCGCAAGATGATCTGGAAGCTTGCCAAAAATGACTTTAAAAAACGTTATGCAGGTTCATACTTGGGTTTTATTTGGGCGATGGTTCAGCCGATTGTGACAGTAGTGATGTATTGGATTGTTTTTGATAAAGTATTTAATACCCGCAGTCAGTTATTAGCCGGCGGAATCGAAGTTCCCTATGTATTATTTCTTACCAGCGGACTCGTGCCGTGGTTTTATTTTCAGGAAGCATTGGTAAACGGGACGTCAGGTCTTATTGAATATAATTACCTTGTCAAAAAAGTGGTTTTCAATATCAGTATTCTTCCGATTATCAAGCTGATTGCCGCGACTTTTATTCATCTTTTTTTCATGGTTATTCTGATTATTTTATCTGCTTCATACGGCTATTATCCCAATATCTATATGTTGCAGATTATTTACTATAGTTTCTGTACCTTCCTGCTTGTTCTGGCGGCCAGCTATCTAACTAGTGCGATTGTCGTTTTCTTTAAAGATTTAACGCAAATTATTGCGATAGTTTTGCAGGTCGGGATGTGGGCGACCCCGATTTTGTGGGATATTTCAATGGTGCCTGATCAGCTAAAACCGATCTTTAAACTAAATCCAATGGTTTATATTGTTGAAGGTTTCCGCAATTCAATGTATGGAGATATCTGGTTTTTCGAGCATTTCTATTCATCAACCTACTTCTGGATTTTCACGGTGATGATTTTTTGCTTAGGTTCGCTGGTTTTCAAGCGTTTGCGCCCGCATTTCGCTGATGTTTTATAAAGGAAAAAAGATGCAAGAGCCCCCGATTGCCATTTCGCTAAATGGTCTTGAAAAAGTTTATAAACTCTATGACCGCCCTTCCGACCGCCTTTTTGACGCGATTGGTTTAAAGCGCAAAAAGTTTAAAGAGCATTATGCTCTTAAAGGCGTTGATTTGGTGATTTATCAAGGGGAAACCGTCGGTATTATCGGTGTCAACGGTGCGGGAAAATCAACGATTCTCAAAATAATAACAGGTGTTCTTAATCCCACAAGCGGCACTGCTTTGGTAAATGGGCGTATTTCCGCTTTACTGGAGTTGGGGGCAGGATTCAATATGGAGTATAACGGGATTGAGAACATCTACTTAAACGGTACGATGATGGGCTATTCGGAAAAAGAAATCACCGCCAAGCTTGATGCGATTCTTTCCTTTGCCGATATCGGTGATTATGTCAATCAACCTGTCAAAACCTATTCAAGCGGGATGTTTGTCCGTCTGGCTTTTGCCGTCGCCATCAATATTGAACCCGAAATATTGATTGTCGATGAAGCCCTATCCGTCGGCGATGTCTTTTTTCAAACGAAGTGTTATCAAAAATTTGAAGAATTTAGGAAGATGGGCAAAACGATTATTTTTGTCAGTCATGACTTAAGCAGTATTGCAAAATATTGTGATCGGGTTATTTTATTAAATCAGGGTGAGAAATTATGTGAAGGCAACCCCAAAGAAATGATAGACGCTTACAAACGCGTTTTAGTCGGGCAATACGAAATATTAAATCCTGATTTACAAGAATATGGTACAAAAGAAGCCGTCATTGAGGATTGCTATATTACGGAGGAAGACGGCACAAAAGTCAACGCAATTATCAAAGGCAGGGATTATTCCGTTTTTATGCGTGTTCGCTTTAATGCTGAGATAAAAGCGCCGATCTTTGCTTTTACAGTAAAAGACAGTAAAGGGACTGAGATTACCGGAACTAATACGATGGCGGAAAAGGTTTTCTTTGAGACAGTAAGCGCGGGAACGGTTAAGAATATTACTTTTACGCAAAAAATGTTACTGCAAGGCGGGGACTACTTGATTTCTCTCGGGGTTACGGGTTTTGAGCGTGAAGAGTTCAAAGTGTATCACCGGATGTATGATGTGATGACAATTACGGTAATTTCTGATAAAGATACCGTTGGGTATTACGATCAAGGCTCGGTGATTGCAATTGATTAGAAGGAAGTGAAATGGCAAAGATTTCTACTATCGGCAATGTGAAATTAGATTACACGCGTTATTCAGGTGCTGATCTTTATACGGACGGGGATATTGAAAAAGATCTCCTTGATACCGCTATGAACCATAGCCGGTCCGAGTTTCCTGCCATTATCGAAAAGAAGCGTGATTTCACTTATTTATATCATTTTTCTCATCTGCGCCATAATATTGCCGAGTGGCTGCCAATCGGAAAAGAACATAAAGTTCTGGAAATTGGTTCGGGATGCGGCGCCATTACAGGCATTCTTTCCGAAAAAGCAAAGGAAGTCGTTTGCGTTGATTTATCGGAGACCCGCTGTAAAATAAATGCTTACCGCCATCAGGAAAAAGACAATATCACCATTCATATCGGCAATTTCAATGACATTGAACCTGATTTGTCGAATGATTATGATTTTATCCTTTTTATTGGCGTATTTGAATATTGTTGCCTATATATTGAGTCCGATGAACCGGACGATGTATACCGCCCCTATATAAAAATGCTTGAGACCGTAAAACAGCATCTAAAGAATGACGGGCATCTGGTGATTGCCATCGAAAACCGCTTTGGGTTAAAATACTGGGCAGGTTGCACCGAAGATCATCTCGGGACATTCTTTAGCGGTCTTGAAGATTATCCTGACGGCGGCAACGCCCGCACTTTTACCCGCAATCGCTTGGAAAAGATTCTTAATAGTGCCGGGATTCTCGATTTTAATTTCTACTATCCTTATCCTGATTATAAGTTTATGACGACCCTCTTTTCGGATGCCCGCTTGCCGGTGAAAGGTGAGTTATATGATAACATGCGTAATTTTGACCGTCACCGGATGGAAATTTTCAATGAAAGAAAAGTGTTCGACAGCATAATTGAAGAAGATTCATTCCCGATGTTCAGTAATTCATATTTAGTATATACAGGAAAAGATACCGAGACAGCATATCTTAGATATTCGAATGACCGCGCGCTTGAGTACCGGATAAAAACCGAAATAACGAAAAATTTCGCGGTCAGGAAAACTGCGCTTAATAATGAATCTTATCAGCATATTAAGCGAATCAACGAATCATATCACCTGTTATCTGATGAGCTTAAAGAGAGTATTTTGGCGGTTAATGGCTGTAAGCTTTCGCATGACGGAAAATGTATCGATTTAGAGTATGTAAACGGCAAGACTTTAGCGTGGCATCTGGATGAATGCCTAAAGAAGAATGATATGGCGCGTTTTGACGATTATATCGAACGTTTTGAAGCAATAGTAAGATTATATATCGCAAAAGCAAAATCAGAAATGATAAATCATGATTTAATATTTACAAATATTATTATAGAGGAAAATGTGAATAAATGGACGCTTTTGGATTATGAGTGGATGTTAAATCAAGAATTAACATATAAAGAGATGCTTTATCGCGCCCTTTACTGTTATTTATTAGAAGATGAATCGAGAATTAGGATTAAGCCAAGCAAATATTACGGCAAATGGGGCATAACCGAAGCCGACAAAGAATCCTTTACAATTAATGAGCGAAAATTTCAAGAAAAAGTTGCGGGAAGCCGAATGTCGGTTGCTCAGATACGTGATTTGCTGGGGATGAAATCCGCAGTACCGCAATCTTTGATGCCGAATTACTTTAAAAGAGAAGAATTTCGCAGGGTACAGGTATTTTTTGATTCCGGCAAGGGGTTTAGCGAAGAGGAATCACGTCTTTTCCCGAATGCCTATCAGAATGAAAATGATGTGTCGGTAAATATTGAAGTACCGAAAGAAACCGTACAACTTCGCCTTGACCCTGCTGATACGGCTTGCATGGTGATGATTCGCAGAATTGAGTGGAATGGGGCTTCGATACCTTTAAGCAGTAACTATATTAAAGCAAACGGTGAAAAAATAAATAGCAAGTGTTATTTATTTAAAACGGACGACCCCAATTTCACGGTTAAAATTAATAACTTGGATAATCGGAAACATAATCAATTAAAAGTTGATTTAGAAGTAATATTTTTGCCGATTGAACAGGGAATTATCGATAAATTAAAGCATGGGATAAAGAAATTATTGAAGTAATGGACTACATTGAAACAAATAGCTAAAAGATTAAAACGAGAGGTAATACTTGATGCTTGATTCTAATACCGCTTCTTCAACAAATAAGGCTGATGTCGAAGCCCTTAATTCAGCCTATGCCGAAGAACTCAGAAAATGTGCTGAATTAGCGGAGCAAGTTGCGGAACTGACAGCCTTAAGCGAAGATTTAGCATTCAAATTAGACCGCATAAAAAATAATCCGTTCTGGAGAATATCAGCCCCGTTCAGAAAAGCCCTGCATTTCGTTTTCCGCCAAATAAAGCGCGTCAAAAATACCGGGAGTCTCCGCGGTTTAATTGCCAAAATCCGCTATATTATGCATGAAAAAAAAGTCATGAAAAACTATGGCACCTTGAGTTTCCCCAATAAAGAAGAAGCAGAAGAGCAATCCGGAAAAATATTTCCCTGCATGACCAAAATCAGCATTCTCGTTCCCCTATACAATACCCCCACCCGCTATTTGCGCGAAATGATTG
Organism: Lachnospiraceae bacterium; assembly: GCA_009787745.1. Classification (GTDB taxonomy): domain Bacteria; phylum Bacillota; class Clostridia; order Lachnospirales; family Lachnospiraceae; genus UBA935. The sequence goes on along the minus strand of WQST01000002.1, from coordinate 16,353 downwards.
ATTCCGTCAAAGCCCAAACATACCAAAACTGGGAGCTGTGCCTAGCTGACGGCTCAGAAAAGACCCACCCCGAAGTCGAAAAAATATGCCGTGAATACCAAAAAACCGATCAGCGAATCATTTACAAAAAACTTGATAAAAACGAAGGTATCGCAGGAAACACCAATCAATGTCTCTCATTAGCAACGGGCGATTATATTGGTTTATTCGACCACGACGACATCCTTCACCCCGCCGCCTTATTCGAATACGTAAAAGTTATCAATGACCAAAAAGCAGACTATATCTATTGCGATGAAGCCACCTTCAAAAACAATCATATCGACAAAATGATAACCCTCCATTTCAAACCTGATTTTGCAATCGATAATCTCCGTGCCAACAACTACATTTGCCATTTCAGCGTTTTTGCCCGCAAACTTATCAATGGAACCGAACTTTTTCGTACCAAATTCGACGGAAGCCAAGACCATGACATGATTTTCCGTTTAACTGCCAAAGCAGAAAAAATCGTTCATATCCCCAAACTCTTATATTACTGGCGCTCACACCGCCAAAGCACCGCCAAAGACCTAAGCGTCAAACCCCATGCCGTCACTGCCGCCAAAGGTGCAATCGCCGACCACCTTCGCGCAAGCGGTTTTGAGGATTTCCGCATCACTAGCACCAGAGCCTTTGAAATCATTTTTAAAATTACTTACCCAATCATCGGCACCCCGAAGATATCAATTATCATCGCCAACAAAGACCATTTAAGTGATTTGAAACGTTCAATCGATTCAATCATCACGAAATCGACATATAATAATTATGAAATCATCATTGTCGAGAATAACAGCGAAACAGCGGAAATATTTACTTACTATCAGGAAATCGGAAAAAATCAAAAAATCCGCGTTGTAACATACCCTGAAAAAAACGCCGCTTTTAATTATTCAGCAATTAATAATTACGGAGTTTCACAAGCGACAGGCGAATACATTCTGCTTCTTAATAATGATACCGAAGTCATCCGCATCAACTGGCTTGAAGAAATGCTGATGTACGCCCAGCGCGAAGACGTTGGCGCCGTTGGCGCCAAACTTTACTATGCCGATAAAACCATCCAACATGCGGGGGTGGTCTTAGGGCTGGGCGCTCACCGCACGGCAGGGCATTCCCATTATAAACAGCATCGGGAAAATCTGGGTTATATGGGACGCCTTTGCTATGCGCAAAATGTTTCGGCCGTGACAGGTGCTTGCTTAATGGTGAAAAAAAGCCTTTTCCATGCGGCAGGCGGTTTAGATGAAAACTTTGCCGTCTCGCTGAATGATGTGGATTTCTGTTTAAAATTAAGGGAAAAGAACTACCTGTGCGTCTTTACCCCCTTTGCGGAGCTTTATCACTACGAATCAATATCGCGCGGCCTTGATTCAAGCGGTGAAAAAGCCGCCCGTTACGATGCCGAATCCGCCCGTTTCCGCGAAAAATGGGCTGAAACCTTATCGGCAGGAGACCCTTATTATAATAAAAATTTTTCCCTTGACCGCAGTGATTTCGCGCTTAGGTTGCGGGAAAAGGAGGAGGATAAAATTTATGCAAACTAAATTATCATATAATGGCGGTGAAATGGTCATTCAAGCATCGGGTGCGGAAATGATTTCTTATCAAAAGGACGGTGTGAAATACTTATGGGAGGGTAGCAAAGAAAGCTGGGGCAGCCGTTCCCCGATTCTTTTTCCGATTGTCTGTTCTCTTAAAGACAATACAATCCTGATTGACGGCGTTTCCTATAATATGGAGAAGCATGGTTTTGCCCGCAGAAATGAATTTGATTTAGTAACTCAAACGGATACCGAGGCGGTTTTCGTACTGGAAGAAACGGCGGAAACACTCGCTCAATATCCATACCGCTTTAAGTTGACGGTAACTCATGCGCTGACATCAAGCGGTTTTTCTACTCGTTACGAAGTGTTAAATAAGGATGATAAACCGATGCCTTTCTGTATCGGCGGACATCCCGGCTTACTTTGCCCGATTGGCGGCGAAGGCAGTTTTGAAGATTACGACTTGGTTTTTCCGCAAATTGAGGATAATGAACCGCTCAAAGTTGATGAGCGCGGTCTTTTAGATGGCGGGCGAAGAGCAGGGATTCTTAAAAATACCGATACCGTTCCGCTGTCTTACCCCCTCTTTGCGGAGGATGCGCTGATCTTCGATGAACTAAAATCACGGTCTGTTATGGTTAAAAACCGTCATACAGGACGAGCTATACGCTTTGATTTTGCGGGGTATCCTGTTCTGGGCGTCTGGACGACTACTGCCCGCAACGAACCTTATATCTGCTTGGAACCGTGGGTAGGCGTACCCGCCGAAATAACAGAAACGGGTAACTTCGAGGACAAACCTTACGCCGTCACGCTGGCTCCGAGTGAGAATTTTTCTGTAAGCTATGCTTTGACGGTATTATAAATACCGGTGAATTGTAAAAGTGACTTTCATAGTTAGATGCTGTGCGCATTGTAGAACTAAGTTCCACAATGCGCATAAAATAAAACCTCTTCTAGCATACCACCACTCATGCGATATTTTACATCCGCCATCTTGGCAACTTCCATGTCGTGTGTCACAACGATTATGCAATACCCCTCGTTCATCGCCAAATTTTTCAGCAATTCCATAACCTTATGCGTATTCTCAACATCCAAATTACCCGTGGGCTCATCGGCAATAATTATTTTTGCGCCGGAAGCTAAGCTTCTCGCTATCGCTACTCGCTGTTGTTCTCCACCTGAAAGTTTTGATGGGAATCGTTTACTTTGTTCTTCGGTTATTCCGACATGTTCCAGTAACGACTTGGCCGTTTTCTTAGCTTCATTGGAAGGTACTCCGTTTATCTTCATGGGAAAACAGACATTTTCAATTGCCGTTAAAAGAGGGAACAAATGAAATGCTTGAAAAATCATGGCAATATCTCTCCTCCGATAAAGATCAAGGTCAATATCACTAAGGCTTTTCCCATCAAATTCAATAGTGCCTTCTTTCGGCAAGTCAAGACCGGCAAGAAGCGAAAGTAAAGTAGACTTACCTGAACCGCTTGGTCCGGCAATGGAATATAAGGTAGAAGGTTCAAATTTAGCAGAAAGGTTTCGTATTGTTTGCTTTTCTGCTCCTTTATACTGATAGCTAACGTCATTCAAAATTAGTGTTGACATTTATTGTTCTCCTCTTTATTGTTTTGTGGTGATTAGTTTTACTAGCGATATAAACCATTATTCCTTTACTTGCAAAAGCTCCAAAGGTTTTTTCTTTGCCATTACAGCGGAAGCGATAAAACTTGTAAAGGAGCAAGCAAACAAATATAGGACACAGAAAAGCAGAATAATTGATGCACTATTTGCGAATAGTCTTATGTTGAAGAACATTAAAAAACCCATAGCCAATAAAGTCCCAATGACCGTGACGAAAAAATGTTCAAAAATAAAAATGGTTCTTGTTCTGTTTGCGGTTATGCCCAAAATACGAAGAAGGGCCATTTCTTTAATAGATTGCGTCATAGTTAATCCGATGGCAACCACACTAAGCGCTATCGCTATAAAGGCGGCAATCGGAAAAAAAACATTTAGCAAATCGCGGACATGGGCGATACTGTAAAGCCGGCTTGTGTCGGTAAAATGTTTTGCATCAAGTGAACCGTCTTCGCGACTTTGGCTTGCCATCTCTTGCAGCAATGTACTGTAATCATCAATTCGGAAATTATCCAAAAGCTGAAATTCGCTAAAGTCTAAAATAATCGGCAATCCCTCTTCACCAAAGGCAATTTTAAGTCCATTTATTTGATGAACCGCTTTATGTAACGGGGCAAAGAAGCTCATGTCAAGCTCGGCGTTATTTGACTGTATAAGACCAACAACTTTAAAAGATAAACTACTTTCCGCAATGATGCTTTCGAGTATTTCTTCATAGGGCCGGTCCGCTAGACCAATACTCGTAAGGTATTCTTCGCTTTGGTATAAAAATTGCAAAGCCTTTATCTGCTCTTCTTCAAGTAAATAAAGTGTATCATCTAAACCAATACCAAGCCATTTAGCGATATCTCTTCCCATGAAAAGAATAGGCTTTTCATTTGGTATTATGTTCTCATCCAAAGCTAAATGAGATTCTATGACTACATCACCGGCAAATCCGATGCTTTCAATATAGCGCTGAGTATCGTTCGTCACAATAAGCGGCACAGGAAAGTCGTCTTTTGTAGCTATAACACGCATATGACCTTGATAATACACAACATCTCCCAAATCTGATTGTGACATCATTTCTATGGCATTTGAAGAAAAACCTGTCGCCGTAGTTTTTATCTTAACAGTCTCAAACAACTCCTCATACTGCGCCATGGTCATTGCCAAAAAACCAACCGCTCCGACCAGGAAGGTTGTCAAAGCAAAAACAATGAGTGTTTTCCCCTTTGAGCGGTATATCCGCATAAACGTATAAGAAAGGCTTTCCTTAAACGGTACGTTTTCCCGGGAACTTCTAATATCGTTTTCATTCATCTATTATGTACCCCCCTTTGTTTGTTTTTGGGGGCTTCGCCTTGCAATAACGCCAAGATAGGTGTTTTACACATTCTCAATAAGAATATTCCGGTGGTTAATGAGAGAAACAGAACCAAAAATACTAGACATAACAATACAATACCAAGCGGTACAGCACTCTCTCCAATTTGAGAGGAGGGAGCTATTTCTGTTAAGTTGCTCAATGAGGTTTCGATTAAATTAAAGGCGTAAACCAAGCCGAAAATACCTCCAATTAAAATTGCCGGAATAGATAATATCCCCAAAGGCACTGCCAAAGCTTTGCAGGAATCTTTTTGGGTTACGCCCAAGGCTCTCGAAATTGCATAAGTCTTTATATCTTGCTTCACAAAGAGATATACTGTCAAAAGCAGAACAAAGATAATGCCAATTACATTTAGAAGCACCGTAATCAATGCAATACGCTCACTAGTGCCTAAGCCTTCTGAAACAAGTGACCAGCCACCGTCCGAAAATCGAAGTTCGATGCCCATTGTATCAGCAAGCGGTTCTGCATCTGCAAGGACTGCATCTATATCTTTCGCGTTTTCAATGATTATGCTAAATTCGCCCGGTCTGATTTCATGGTCAGCGGGTACTTCAATTGGCAAAAGCGATTTCGGGACGAAAATCGTATTTGGTCCATAGCCCCAAAACTGATTTGTATTGCGGTCTCTAGCAGAGTCTGTGTCTAAGTAAACGCCGACGATTTCAACTGAAGTTGTCTCTATGAAATTCGAGTGTCTTTCGGGTACATAAGCCGTTGCGCCCAAAGAAGCATATTGCGGAAAAAATCTGTCGCCCAGTTCAATCGTCAAGGTATCGCCAAGGTTAAGGTTATGCGTCTCAAAGAAATACCAACTCACAACGGCAACATTGGTATCGGCATCCTCCGGCGTTAAAGCGCGGCCTTCGCGGATTACCATATTGCCTTCATTGAAACGCGGAATAGAAAACAAGTCATTGACATAAACAATATCATAAGTAAAAGGGTCGAGATTAATAATGTCTATTAGCTCTCTAAGAGGGGCATACTCTTCACTTTCCGGAAAATCATTCTCTAAGCTTTCGAGTGGAATGACCGGAAAAACGAAATTTGTTGTATCTTGATCTCCCAACCAAAGTATAACATGAGGCCGGGATTTTGCCATGATAAGAAGATCTGACAAATACTCAAACTTTTCGGTATCGCGGAAATTCTCTGCTTCACCATCCCAATCCCAAAGTGAGTCAATTCTTTCTTGCTCTTCAGGATCGGTACTGGATAGCGCTATACGATAAAAATAATCAGATGGATACCTGCCGATTAGAAGATATCGATTCCCTTCGATTAAATTGTCTGTTAATACCTGCCCTATATTTTCATTATCAAAAAGGTTAATGTCAGAGTCATACGCAAAATTATTACTGACAATATCTTGCCTTGAGTAAGTATATATAATTGCAGTCTCTCCATCTTCAGGGAAATAGAAAAAATCACCCGCCAACATCGTTATATTCGTAAAATATAATGGTATTATTTCATTCAGGGTAGCATTCAAATCATCGGCGAGGCCTGTATAGACACCAGTCATGACAAATCTGGACGTATAATCAAAACCCCAATCAAAGAAGGGTGAATAGCTGTCATCAACCGTTCGCAAATCCCCAATAAAGCCTGCTGTCATGAATCTTGTTTCGGTGGTGGCATTCGGTAAGGCGGCAAAGCGCTCCATCTGCTCGATGGTCAAAGGTGTTGGGGGGAAAGGCGGTACAGGAGCATGCTTTGATGTGTATTCTCCCAAACCTAACAGCCCCCTTGTTCCGGGCATACTGCTAATGTATTCACCGGTTATTGGCATTCCAAGCGTGTTCGGCACACCATTATCTAAGGCAATAATTCCGTGGTAGCTTTCTGTCACACGCCCCATCTCCCTATAAGTTACCACATAATCTGTTATCCGCGAAAGCAAGGTGAAGGTAGCAAGCGCAAGTAGAAGAATGGTGATAAAGGTTTTGGCAGGTGTGCGCATATTACATTTTAATGACATTTTAAGATTCATATCAAAGAGTATCCTTTCTCGGCGAAAGACATGAAAAGAAGTTAAAATAAAGTTAGTAACTCAACTAATTACCACAATTCTTGCCAACGAAATTCAAAAACATCAATATATCCGAAAATGACCACGCTTTGATTTTCGTGACTTAATTTAACTGGAAATTCACCGGAACTAGGTAATTTTAACATGAAAATACAAAAAAATCATCATAAACCGATGATTTTTTCGAAATCGAGTACTTTTCCTCAACTTAATTTTTTCGAAAATCTGAATTCAATAAGATTTGGTTGCGTTTATTTTGTGAAAGTTGCATTTACCTTGAAAATTGACCCCGCATATTTATTCTTGCAAAAACCTCCGAAATTTCTTATTATTAATACTGTTATAAGCGGATTCAGGCATTTTTGTATATTAGACCCGCATATTTTATACGAAAGATTATTTTGGGAGAAAATATGCGTTACGCAATATGCAATAAAGCTATCGCCCCTTTGTATGAAGAACCTGATTATTGCCTGGGGCCTAAGAATATGAAATCAGGAATCGCCGATGAAATTCTGTATGGATGGACTGTCAGGATTAATGATGAAGAAAGTGTCCCGGTTAATAAATGTGCGGCGGTAACAACAGAATACGGCTACTATGGCTATGTCGATTTAACCGATTTCATTGTAATGGATACTCTTTTAGACATTGAAGAATACGGCGAAAACCTCTACGTAAACCGTAACTGCGTTGACATTTTATGTGAGCCGAGAGTATCGTCAAGACCGCTTATCACACTTTATCGGGGAAGTTATATCAGGACGAAAGATTCGCTGACGGAACCCGGCGGATGGGTCAAGCTTTATCTTAATAACGGAACCGCAGGTTATGCACAGGCTTGTATGCTAAAGAAGCAAACGATGCTTGCCGCTTTAGCGATTAAAGCTAACCAACCCCCGTCCCGTTATATGCCGAAACCGCCCCTAAAAAATGCTGCCCTGCGTGATGCAATCGTCATGAGCGCACGAACATATTTAGGGACACAATACCGTTGGGGCGGAAAAACACCGCTTGGTATCGATTGTTCAGGCTTGACCTTTATGAGCTACTTCGAAAACGGCATATATATCTTCCGCGATTCCATGCTTAAGGATGATTACCCGCTCAAAAAAATCGCCAATAATATGGTAGCCGCCGGAGATTTGCTTTACTTCCCCGGGCATGTCGCGATGTATCTGGGTAAGGGGCAATATATACACGCCACAGCGAAAGAAGGAAGTTTTGGTGTCGTGATTAATAGCTTAGAGCCAAACATGCCGAATTTCCGTGCGGATTTACATGAAAAATTAGAAGCAGTTGGGAGTATATTTTAATTTGAATAACATTTCACATACAACCGAGTACGAAAATAATTACCTTGCGCGGACATTATCTTTTGCGGCGGAAGAACTTTCCCGCACCCGCTTGAGCGGTGATGAAATAAAGTCGGCGATTCTTTCGGCCAAAAAAGAAATGCGCGAAAACACGCCCCACACGATCGGAAGCCTCTGGGGCAGTGAGGCGTTCGAAGCGTTGGCGGCGCTTAACCAATATGCCGATCCGATCAATAATCAGCTGATTCAATTCTCCGAAAATGAAAATAAAATCCTTCGTTTAGAAAATACCCTTAAATCGCCTTATTTCGCGCGGATTGATTTTCATTATTCAGGGGATGAACAAGAAGAGCAGATTTATATCGGCAGATCATCATTAAAAGATGCCAAAACTCATGAAATGTATATCTATGATTGGCGGTCGCCGATCGCGGGCGTCTTTTACCGTTTTACGGTAGGGGAGGCGTATTATGATGCGCCGGGCGGGCGGATTAAAGGCAATCTGGTATTTAAGCGCCAATATGAAATAAAGAATGGTGTGATGGAGTACTATTTCGATGCCGACGTGCAAATTATCGATGAATTTCTCCGAAAGCTTTTATCACAAAATACCTCCAACCGCATGAAAGCAATTGTTGAAACGATTCAAAAAGAACAAGATATTGTTATCCGTGATATGGAAAATGATTTAATGATTGTTCAGGGGGTAGCGGGGAGCGGAAAGACGTCGATTGCTTTGCACCGGGCGGCGTATCTGATGTATCAGGGACTTGCCAACCATTTATTTGCCCATAACATTTTGATTATTTCCCCGAACTCATTGTTTGAGCAGTATATCTCAAAAGTTTTACCCGATTTGGGCGAGGATAATGTTGTGTCGGCGGTTTTCGAAGAGATAGCGGGTAAGGTTCTTAATAGTAAGAAAATCGAAACACGCGATCAGTATTTAGAAAAAATGTTAAATTTACCGCGATACGATGAATGTGTCGGATTGGAAAATATCTCAGAATATAGCGTGATGAAAACAAGAATTGAGTTCAAAACATCGGTTTATTTCGCTGATTTAATTGACCGCTTTATTACGGAGATACCGACGAACTATTTGCGGATTACCAACATTGACTATTGCGGTCAACGAATTATGAGCGCGAGCCAGATTCATCGGAAAATCACCGCATCGGGGTTGGGAATCCCGCTGGGAATGAAGCTTAAGCAAATCGAGGAATACATCACGGAGGCATTACAAAGTGTTCATCGCCTTCACAAAAATCATGAAGAGTTTAATCGCATCAAAAGTAAATTACATGGTTTTACAAATCTCGATGCAAAAGCACTATACCGCTATATGTTTACGGACGAACATTATTTAGCTGAGTTGCGTAAAGTTACATCCCCCGAAATAATCGCGAAAACGGTCGAAAACTTAGCGGTAAAAACAATTCATTATGATGATATCGCCGCCCTTTTCTATCTTCATTTACGGATTCACGGCACCAAAAAATACAATGATATCCGCCAAGTCGTTATTGATGAAGCGCAGGATTATTATCCGCTTCATTACAAAGTGTTTAAGCTGTTATTCGGGAATGCGAAATACACGGTTTTGGGCGATATAAATCAGACTCTGGAAAAAGAGGAAGATATTTCACTATACACGCAAGTAAAGGAAATTCTTGATAAACCTAAATCATCACTTGCGGCAATGGATAAAAGTTTCAGGTGTACTAATGAAATCCTTAAATTCAGCGCGCGGTTTTTGTCGCATGACTTAGATGTCAAAAGTTTTAATCGGAAAGGAACTGAACCGCAAATTAATGTGCCGGAATCAGATTCGGAACTAGTATTAATGCTTGCCGCAGAAGTGGAAAAATTGCGCGAAGCCAGTTATCAGTCGGTCGGATTGATTTGTAAAACCGCTTCCAATGCGAGGATTCTTCATCATGAACTGGATAAAAAGACGGCGGTTAATTTAATTAAGGAAGGTGCCGCGGCTGAATTAAACGGCGTTTTCATAATCCCTGTTTATCTGGCGAAAGGATTGGAATTTGATGCGGTGTTGATATGCGATGCCGACGGCGATAATTATCATAGTAATGAGGACAAGAAGCTTCTTTATATCGCAAGTACCCGCGCTTTGCATTATTTAGGGGTATACGGAGTGGGAGAAGTGTCACCCTTGATTAGATAAGGTTTTATATCATCCCCTCAATCTCCTCATCGGCATCCAACGCTTCAAGCAAAAGCGGTGCTTCATCCGCATTAAGTTCTATAACAGTCCGCAAAGTCCGATTAATTGCCCTTGTTCTGCGCCCAACGATTTCTTCCAATGTTTTGTCCGCTGTTTGGATTTGCTTATGCGCTCGGTCAAGCATCGAACTGAATTTGATAAATTCCGATTTAACCGCGCGTAATGTATTCCAGACATCCTGTGAGCGCTTCTCGATCGCCAGCGTATTAAAGCCCATCTGCAACGAACTTAAAAACGCCGATAAAGTAGTAACGCCAACAACCGTTACTTTATACTTAGTCCGCAATTCTTCGAAAAGCGGTGCGTTTTGAACCACTTCCGCATAAAGCCCTTCCGTCGGTAAGAACATCAGCGCGAAATCAGTTGTTTTCGGCGGAACGATATATTTGTCATAAATATCTTTAGCAAAAACCCGAATCTTTTGCGTCAGCGATTTACGGGCTTCATCAATTGACTGCTTATCCTCTGCATCCAATAAGCGGTTATAGTCCTCGATCGGGAATTTTGAGTCAATCGGTAAAAATAGCGGTTCGTCGCCATTGCCCGGCAGTTTGACGACAAATTCAATTCTTTTATTACTGTCAATTTCGACATTGGCTTCATATTGCCCAGGCGCCAAGATATCGGAGAGTAACTTTTCCAGCCTTACTTCTCCGTATGTACCGCGTTCCTTTATGTTAATCAAAGCGTTTTTCAGACTCTTCGTATCCGCCGCCAGATTCTTCATTTCGCCTAGTCCTTGCTGAACGCTGTCCAGTTGCTTGCTGACCAGTTCAAATGATTGCGTAAGGCGTGTTTCCAAAGTTTTTTGGAGTTTTTCATCGACGACACCCTGCATTTGTTCAAGCCGCTTTTCGTTGCTTTCTTGAAGCGATTTCATTTTATGCTCTAATGTCGCATTAAGCTTTTCGATGTTTTCGGCGTTCCCGCGCTGGATTTGAAGTAGTCGTGAATCGACTTGCCCGCTGAAATCTCTAAGTTGCTTATTTGTCTCTTCGCGATTCTCTTTTAAAGTTTTATTGACGCTTTCTTGGATGATCGCAAAACGTTTGAATTGCTCTGTCGCACCATCACTCAATTTCTGTGCGACGATATTAACCAGTTCGTCATTGCTCTCTTTATATAAAAGCTTCACATCGTCAAGCGGAGATTTTTTGCCGTTTATTAGCAAAATAATAATAATGGTTACTAAAAGAACAAATGTTATTATGTTAACAATGATTACTAAATCCATGATTTGCCTTTTCTCTCTTTCTCTGTGTGTGTCAATGACGAATATCATTTATATTATATAGATATTTTCCGGTTATGTCGAGATAACACGAATTTATATTGAAAAAAAATTATATCTATTCTATAATGTAAACGTGCTGATCTTCTCAGCGTATTTTAATATGCGTAAAATTAAGGGGATATTATGCGATTTGGAGATTGTTAATGAGAAAAAAGAGTATCGTCATTTTTTTGATGCTGGTAAATATTGTCTTAAGTGCATTTACGGCTTGTAAACCGAATAGCAGTAACGCAGATGCATATGCGGCAGTAACATACCGTAATATAAAGGATGTTACAGATGAAGAAATAGCCGATATAGAAGCATTACAGAAAAAGTATGATTATTTGTCTTACGGGATGATCCTGGGTTCGGAAGCATTTTTGAACTCTAACGATGAGATAGACGGTTTTTCAGCTTTATTTTGTGAGTGGCTTTCGACATTAATCGGAATCCCCTTTGTGCCTGAGTATGTTCAGTATGATGATTTCTTCGCGAAAGTTGATAGTTGCGAACTTGATTTTACAGGCGATATTACTCCTTTGGGAGAACGTCAAGGCAAGTATTTTATGTCCGCTAATATAGCAGTACGTCCGATCAAGCATTTCCGCATCGCAGGTAGTGAACCGCTTTTTGAAATCGAAAAACAACGGCAGGTGAAAATCGGGTTTTTAGAAGGCGTATCGATAATGGAAGACGTAATCGCAAATTTAAGGCCGGGGTCTTATGAGATTTATCTGTATAGCGATTTCGGCAGCATTTATAATGCTTTGGAAAGCGGAGAGATAGACACTTTTTTGAGCGAAGGGGTGACGGAGGGATTCTTTCAGAAATATGGCGATATTTATAGCGAAGAATTTTTCCCTTTGATATTTGTACCTGTTTCGATGGCGAGCGCCAACCCTGAGTTTAAATCAATAATTTCGGTCGTTTCGAAAGCATTAAAGGATGGAGCGATCCATTATGTTAATAATTTGTATATTCAGGGGTACGAAAAATACCAAAAAGTCGCTTTTCTTGACATGCTTAATGATGAGGAAAGAGCTTACCTTAATAGCACCGAAACGGTTCCTGTCGCATTCCAGTACTTCAATTACCCGATCATTTTTTTTGACGAATATAAAAAGCAATGGGACGGAATTACGGTTGATTTGCTCAATGAGGTAGGAAGAATTACAGGATTATCTTTTGACGTTGTTAATTCTGAAACAACGGAAATGGCGGAACTTATCGGTATGTTAAATGACGGCACGGCGCATCTGTTTTCCGATCTGATTTATTCAGCCGAACGTGAACCGCATTATTTATGGGCGGAAACGAAACTTATGGCGGATCAATACGCGCTTTTATCAAAAGCGGAATGCCCTAATATAACCTTGACGGAAATTCCCTATGCCAGAGTCGCCTTAATTAAGAATACAGCGCATATGGAAAAGTTTAATACTTGGTTTCCGGATGCCGCTAATACGATAGTTTGCGATACAGTGGAAGATGCCGTTTTAGCGCTTCAACAAGATAAAGCAGATTTTATCATGGTTTCAAAAACGAAACTGATATTATATGTAAACTATTTCGAGTATTCAAATTTAAAACTCAATTATCTCTTTAATCACTACTACGAAGCGGCATTTGCTTTTAATAAAGAGCAAGTAATCCTTCGCTCTATTGTTGATAAGGCATTGTCAGTTATTGATATTGACCTATACGTCGATCAATGGATGTTCAAATCATACGATTATAAAGCTAAGGTTGTTGCTGCTCAACGGTCATGGTCGTTCGGCATCGCGTTATTAGTATCTCTGATACTGGTATTGATACTATTTGTTTATTATAGAACCAGGAATATGGCAAAAGCCGACCATTATTCTTATGAACGTTTCAAAATTATGCTGGACTCGACGCCTCTTTGCTGCCAATTGTGGGATTCTAATTTGAACAAAATTGAATGTAATAAGGAAGCGCTGAGACTATTTGACTTAGAAAGCAAACAGGAATTTATTGAACGCTCACATGAGTTATATCCAACCAATCAGCCTGACGGTACGAATTCGGTAGAAAAAGCCAACGCATATGTTTCAAGATGTTTTAAAGAAGGGCGCGTAGTTTTTGATTGGACATATAAAATGCTTGATGGTACGGAAATGCCCGCCAATATTGTTGCCGTTCGGGTCAAGTACGGAAATGAATATGTCGTCGCCACATACACAAGGGACTTACGCGAAGCCAAAGCCGCGGAACAGAAGATTATGGAGGGTATGGAAAAACAGCGTGACTTAGAAATTCAAAGACAAGCCGCTGTTGCATCAAATGATGCGAAAACAAGATTCCTGGCGAATATGTCGCATGAAATCAGAACCCCCATGAACGCGATTATCGGGATGTCCGACCTTTTATTGTCGGAAGATTTGAATATCCGTCAGCACCGTTATGCGGAAGACATCAAAATTTCCTCCAAGGCATTGCTTGATATCATTAATGATATCTTAGATTTATCGAAGATTCATTCGGCGAAACTTATTTTGTCGCCTGTTCATTATGATATTAAAGGATTGTTTGAAAACCTTAATTCAATGGTTGGCTTTTTGATTAAAGACAAAAAATTATCATTTAAAATGGATTTATGTGACAGTATGCCTGCTTGCATTTATGGTGATGATGTTCGCTTAAGACAGGTAATTCTTAATCTTTTGAGTAATGCGGTTAAATTCACCAAAGTCGGCAGCGTCGTTTTAAGTTTCCGTATTCAAGATTCGACGATGGTAATTGTCGTAACAGATACGGGTACAGGTATTCCGGAAAAAAATATTTCGGCCTTATTCGACGCATTCGAGCAGGCGGATATCCGCAATAATCGATATGAGGAAGGGACAGGGCTTGGGCTGGCGATTTCGAAAGCTTTGGTTGAATTAATGGGCGGACATATCTCGGTTAACAGCGTCTATGGTCAAGGTTCATCATTCAAAATAGAATTGCCGTTTGTTCTCGGTAATGTCGATTTGATAAAAAAAGAAGATGGGTTTTCAAATATTATTTATGCTCCGAAAGCCGAAATTCTCGTGGTTGATGATCGCGAAACGAACCTTAATGTCGTATGCGGATTACTTCATCAATGTCAGATTAAGGCGGACAGGGCATTGTCAGGCGCGGTTGCTTTGGATATGATTTCCGGCAAAGAATATAATCTTGTTTTTATGGATCATATGATGCCGGAAATGGATGGGATCGAAACGACGAAGAGGCTGCGCGATATGGGGGTTAAAATCCCGATTATCGCCCTGACGGCCAATGCCGTCTACGGTGCAAGGGAATTATTAATATCTGCGGGGATGGACGACTTTTTATCGAAACCGATTGATAAAGAAGAACTTTATCGGGTTCTCAGCGCATGGCTTCCCGCGGATAAAATAATGAATAAAGAGCCGCTCATGGTTCCGGTTTCAGAGCCCCCGGATAACGATGAAGCGGATAAGAAATTCTGGGAACAAGTCCACAATATTAAAGGGCTTCATGCCCAAACAGGGCTTGATATAGCCGGCGGACAGTCTGATATTTATAAGAATACGTTGGAAATATTCCTTTTCGAGTATGAGAAAAGTGAAAAAATTATGCTTGACGCTTTAGCGGTGAAGGACTTAGCGAAGTTCTGTATTGAAGTTCATGGTATGAAAGGTACCTTGGCGCTTTTGGGCGCATCACAGCTTTCCGCAACAGCACTTCGGCTCGAAGATGCCTCCCGAGAAAAAAATATCGGTTACTGTGAACAGAATTTTAAGGAGTTCAATGATGAACTCAGGCTGTTTTATCATGAGCTTAAAAATGTATTCGATGAGTATTGGAAAAATAAAAAAACTGTCGTAATCGAACCTAATCTTCAAGCATGTTTGACCAGAATAACGGAAGCGATCAGCAGTATGGACATATCATCTGTTTATGAAGAAATAGATTTACTGAATGAGATGGAAATTTCGGAATCATTGTTTGATGATATCGAAAAACTAAAAGATGCATTAATGATTATGAACTATGACTATGCGGAATCAATAATCAAACGTCTTGACAATTGTTGAAAAATTTGTTAATTTTAAACATATCAGAAGGAGGAAAGAATGGAAAAATACTTATTTACATCAGAATCAGTAACAGAAGGGCATCCCGATAAAATGTGTGATGCGATATCCGACGCAATACTTGATGCGTTGATGGACAAGGATCCGATGAGCCGGGTCGCCTGTGAATGTGCCGCCTGTACGGGATTCGTCATTGTAATGGGCGAAATCACGACGACTGCTTATGTTGATATTCCGCGTATCGTTCGCGATACCGTTATTGATATCGGTTACGACAAATCAGAATATGGATTCGACGGCAATGTATGCGCCGTTTTAGTCGCGATTGATGAACAAAGCACCGATATTGCGATGGGTGTCAATAAAGCCTTGGAAGCGAAACAGGAAAATTCGGATGCCGCGAATTCGGATGCTGCGATAGAAGCGATTGGCGCAGGGGATCAGGGAATGATGTTCGGATATGCGTCGAATGAAACCGAAGAATATATGCCGTACCCGATTTCTTTGGCACATA
The DNA here is from genome assembly GCA_009787745.1 of Lachnospiraceae bacterium. Taxonomy (GTDB): domain Bacteria; phylum Bacillota; class Clostridia; order Lachnospirales; family Lachnospiraceae; genus UBA935. The sequence goes on along the minus strand of WQST01000002.1, from coordinate 298 downwards.
AGTTGGCACTTAAGTTAACAGAAGTACGTAAAAACGGCACCCTTAAATACCTGCGCCCTGATGGGAAAAGTCAGGTTAGTGTCGAGTACGATGCAAACGGTAAACCCCTGCGCCTTGAGGCGGTTGTTTTATCGACTCAGCATGACCCTGATGTTACGCAGGAGCAAATTCATGCTGATATTAGGAAATATGTTTTCGATACAGTTTTGCCGGCAGAACTTATTGATGATGAAACGAAATTTTTCATCAATCCGACAGGACGTTTTGTTATCGGCGGGCCGCATGGAGATTCGGGTCT
>WQST01000001.1 GCA_009787745.1 Lachnospiraceae bacterium | reverse complement strand
TTATGGTATACCGGATATAGTAAAAAAATTATATTTTCCGTCGAAAACGCTAAAGTCTTTGGGAAATTATCCGATATTCATTTCAGAGAAGAAACTATAACATATGGCTTAAGTGAATCTTAGTGTCGAGATAGAATCTTCGAGTCAAGAGAGGAGACATATATGCGTATAGAAGCTTATACACAAGTGCAACAGACATATAAAGCCGCCTACACGAACAAGGTAGAGAATAAGCAGGGTGTATCGAAAACCGATAATCTCCAGATTTCCAGCGTTGGTAAGGATATCACAGTGGCCAAGCAGGCTATAAAAGATACCGCTGAAATCCGTGAAGACATTATTGCTTCGCTTAAGGAAAAAGTTCAGAATGGTACTTATGATGTCAGTACCGATAATTTTGCCGATAAATTGCTTGAAAGATTAGCCGGATTTTAATTAGGTTATGCCATTCAGCAATGACGAATTTATCTAATTTTAATGAAAGGTCGTGATTTTCCGTGGCAAGTCTGATTGATAATCTAGTTGACGTACTGGAAAATATTAGTGCAGAATATGAAAGCTTGCTCGGATTGTCTATGAAAAAAACGCCGGTGATAATCACCGGCGATTTAAATCAATTGGCTGTAATCACGGATGAAGAACAGCAGCTCGTCAGTAAAATCAATAAGCTTGATGCCACCATGCAGAAGACTTTGGATGAAATTGCCGGCGTAATCAACACGGATGTTAAAGAACTTGATCTTAAAACGATCATTGGTTTTATGGGCCCTAAGCCCATAGAACAACAGAAATTGGCAGCAGTTCATGACAAATTGAAAAATATCGTTAAGCATGTAGCAAAGGTAAACGAACAAAACGGTGAGTTAATCCAAAATGCTTTAGAAATGGTTCAATTCGAAATGAATGTCCTTCAGGCTTCGAAATCTGCCCCGGGAACAGCGAACTATGATCGCTCGGCCTATAATGACGGCAGTGTTATCGGGGTTGGACCCAAAGGATTTGACGCCAAACAATGACGAACATTCGAGGTGGTATATATGTCTTCATTAATGGGAAGTTTATACGTTGGAACATCAGGTTTGCAAACCAGCCAAAATGCCTTAAACACGACATCACACAACATGGCAAATGCGGGTACCCCCGGGTATGTAAGACAGATTGTCATGCAAAGTGCGCGTCCATATAACACGATTTCGATCGCCGGTTCCGCTATTGCCAGACAGCAGTTGGGGCTGGGCGTTTTGTATGCCGAAGCCAAAACCCAACGTGATGTCTTTTTGGATAAATCCTTCCGCAAAGAGTCAGGCCGCAGTGCTTTTTATGAAATTTCGACCTCGACTTTGGAAGAAGTTGAGGATCTTTTGCAAGAACTTGACGGCGAGGCTTTCGAAAAGACGCTTAATAATCTGTGGAAAGCGGTTCAGGATTTGGCGAATGAACCGGAGAAGGCGGCTAATCAGAGTGTCTTCGTTCAAAGATGCTTCGAGTTCGTAACGCGGGCTATTTCTGTTTATGACGGTTTTGCCGAATATCAAAACAATATAAATCAAAACATCAAAACAGATATTGAACGAATTAATGAAATCGGTAAACGGATTACTGATTTAAACGTTCAAATCCAGCGTATTGAAGCCGGTAAAGTTGAACGTGCCAATGATCAGCGCGATATCCGTGACCGCTTAATTGACGAACTTGCAAGTTATGCCGATATTTCTTATCAATATGATGTCTACGGCAATGTTACGATTAAACTCGAAGGAAATGATTTCGTTAAACATGATTCGTATAACGAGATTTCTTTATTTGCCGATCCGATTACAGGATTTTATACACCTTATTGGAGAACTTTGGCTACTACTTACTATGATATGTTCGGCGATGAGCAAATCGATATCAAAGGAGCGGCGGTTTTCAATTTAGGTCAAACGATTTCGGCGGATATGAATACCGATATCGGCATGGTCAAATCAAAGTTATTGGCTCGCGGTACGCACCGCGCCACTTATGAAGACATTCAGCGTTCCGATCCCAATCGGCACGACCCTTCACATCCCGATTTTGACCCGACCCTTACCCCCGAAGATCGGATACATTACGATTTGCATATTTCGCAATCAGTTATTATGAATATGCAGGCTCAGTTCGACCAGTTGATTAATAAAGTTGTCGTAGGTATTAATGATATCTTGCGTGACGCCGCGATTAAAGCGGAAAACGATGCCGTTGCCGCAGGAAAAACGAAAGATGATTCGGCTTACATGAAGGATGCTTACGGTGAATATATGCAGATATTCAATCTGATTTCACCCGATCAGCCTTTCACGGTTTCGAATATCATTATCAACGGAGATTTACGCCAAGCCCCGACACTATTGGGTTTTCAATTTGAAGACGGGCAATATGACAATGAAACGGTAACGAAACTAAAAGAATTATTCGAAAATAAAGAGCATACCCTAAACCCGAATGTCCAGACGAAGGTTAATTTGGCAGGTTACTATAATGCGATGGTTGCTCAGGTTGCGAACTCAGCTTCGGTATCACGGGAAATCTTAAATAATCAGAAGATTACCGTTGATGAAGTCGCCGATGCCAGAGAGCAGGTAATCGGTGTATCGACCGATGAAGAACTTAGTAATATGATTATGTTCCAAAACGCTTTTAATGCTTCCAGCCGTTACATAAACGTTGTCAGCGAAATGCTTGAACATATTGTAACACGGCTTGGCAACGGCTAATCAAGAGGAGAATGAAATGCCTTCACAATTTTTCGGATTATACATTTCGGGAAGCGGTCTAAGAACTGCCAATGCCGCGCTTAATACAACCGCGAATAATATCGCCAATGCCCAGACCGTCGGATACAGCCGTCAGCAAGTGGTGCAGGAGGCGAATGACCCCCTGCGCGTTTTTGCTACTTATGGCTGCGCAGGTGCAGGTGTTGACGTTATCGCGATCGAGCGTGTTCGTAATCATTTCTATGATGTTAAATACTGGAATAATCAAAGCCGCTTAGGAACATATGAAGTTCAGCATTATTATATGCGGACGCTTGAGGATTACTTTGAAGATGACGGAGTGTCGGGTTTTAATGCCCTTTTCAACCGAATGTCGAATGCTCTCGAAGAAATGACCAAAAATCCGGGCGACACGACGACGAAAGCAAACTATATTTCCTCGCTTAAAGCGCTGACCGATTATTTTAACAATATGTACGGAAACTTGCAAGAGATGCAAAACGACTTGAATCTTGAAATTAAGCAAACCGTTGACGAAATTAATTCAATCGCCGAAAAACTGGCGATTCTTAATAAACAGATCAATACTATCGAAATGAGCGGAACAACAGCCAATGAACTTCGCGACCAACGGGAGAAACTTATCGACCGTTTATCTTTGCTGGTTGATGTTGAGATTGACGAGTATCCCCTCTATGATGTGAATGACCCGACCAGACTTACAGGCGGCACGATGTATACAGTAAAAGTTAATGGCGGACAGCTTCTCTGCTTCGGCAATGATTATAATACTTTGACTTGTGAAGCCAGAAGAAGTTACGAAAAGCAGAATCAGACGGATATCGATGGGCTTTTTGATATTAAATGGTCTAACGGTAATAATTTCGGACTGCAAAGCGCTTCCATGAAAGGGCGCCTTCGCGGTTTGGTGGAGCTTCGCGACGGTAATAACGGTTTTTATTTTAACGGCAGGGTCAGGGAGATTGATACGCTTGTATATAACGGAAAACTGACCTCATCCGTGACGATAGCAGTAAACGATGTTAACCTGATGGATATGAAGCTTTGCAATTTATCAGACAGCGGCGGGAAAATTTTGATCGGCGGGCAGTATTATTATTTCCAGGATTGGAAGTATGAGGAAGTCGGCGGAATCGCACAATATACCTTGATTATGGATAATGATAAGTGTGATGAAATTATCAATTCCTCGAAAATCGGGCGGGAAGCCGCCGTCGGGGAAGCGGTCAATTATCAGGGTATTCCGTATTACATGACGCAAATGAATGCTTGGCTTCGCGGTTTTTCGGAAAAAGTAAACTCGATTTTTCATGCTGATTATGAGTACAGCGGGCCTTTGGATGCGTTCGGCAACCCGGCATTTAATGCGGCGGAGCGCCCCGATTTATATGTAATTAAGCAAATAAACGGTTTTCCGTCCGGTGAATACGATGGCTTGACGGCAGGTGCGTTTGTTTTCACAGGTAATATAAAAACAGGCGGTCAATTTGCCGCGACCGACCTTCTGGCGGCATACGGCAAAGGCTTGTACGGTATCACGGCAGGTAATATTGCGATAAATGAAGAATTAATCAAAACCGCTGATCGCTTGGGAGTTAAGAGCATCGCTTCTGACGGTTTTGAGCAATGTGTTCAGGTTACTAAAATGATCCAGCTTCTGACCAGTAAAGAAATGTTCAGCTTTAGAAACGGTACCGCGACGGACTTTTTACAGATGTTACTCGGTGATATCGCCTTAAATGCCAGTAATGCCAATACTTTCTATGATACCTATCGCGGGCTTTCCAAAGCGATCGATAATCAAAGAAATTCGATTTCGGGTGTTGATGAAGACGAAGAAGCCGTCAATCTGGTCAAATTCCAGAATGCTTACAATCTTTCATCCAGAATGATTCAGACATTTAGCGAGATATACAACCGTTTAATTCTCCAGACAGGGGTATAAACACTTTTTAGCAATCAACCGATATATACATTAGCAAGGATGCTAAATATAAAGGCACGGAAGCCCCGAAAGCGAAATAACTTCGCTTGAAAGGCAAGGTATTTTTATGAGAATGACTAACAAGATCATGCAGAATAATTCCCTGTATAATATTAACAATAATAAGATTTTGCAGGATAAATTAAGTACCAATATGTCTACCCAGAAAAAGTTAACCCGTCCGTCCGACGACCCGATTATTGCCATCCGCGCCTTACGTCTGCGAACCAGTGTCTCGGAAATCACCCAGTACCATGACCGAAATGCCAAAGATGCCGCCGCTTGGCTTAATGTTACCGAAGATGCTCTAAGCACAGCTAATGAAATTATTGGCGGCACTAACGGTTTGATTAAGCAGATGCAAAAAGCCGCTAATAAAGACTTAACCCCTGTGGAGCTTAATATTATCATGGAGCAGATTAAATCCCTGCGTGATGAAGTCTATGCGACGGCTAATGTTGACTACGCCGGGCGATATATTTTTACGGGATTCAGAACGGAAACGACTCTTAGCTTTACGAAGGATGTCTTGAAGCAGGATCTTACTTATAGTATTACCGAACAGCTTAATATTACTAAATTTGATCAGATTAATTATACCGACTTAAAAGATATTGCTAATCTTAACAAAACTAATTATTTGGATTTCGACGGTATGATGAATCCTGAGATTAATGAGCAGATGGTAGAGAATGTCGATATTTGGCGTCTGCGTCTATCATATGACAAGATAAGCGATGATGTCGGCAACACTGTGATTACATTTGTGGATCCCTCAACAGGTACTCTCGAAACGATTGTCCCCGCGATTATATCTATCAATAACAATCCTGACCCATTCCAATTGGTAAAGGATGGCCCGCTTGGTCCGCTTGCAAATTGTATATTAATTCCGGAAACAGGTGAAATTGTTTTTTCGGATAATTTTTATAAAAGTCAGATAAAAGATAAGGTTGATGCAGGCACAGAAATTCGTGTTACTTATGAAAAGAGCAAATGGCTTGAAGGCGATCTTCGGCCGGAACATTATTTTGCCTGTGTATCGACTGAAAATAAAGCAGACGGTACAACGAAAGTAATTCCTTATAATACTGAATATTTAAGTGGAGAAGAGAATAGACAAATCATCGAATATGATGTAGGATATAATCAGAGAATCAGGATTAATACTCGTGCTGATGAAATTTTCCAACATACGATGGATCGAAATGTTGATGATTTGGATTTAGCAGTCAGAGATTTAATGGCGATTCAAGCTACTCTTGATGATTTCAGAAGAGTATTTGACGGCATAACAGAAGGTTCGCCTGAGTATGATATGGTTCAAAAGCAACTTGATGCACTTTCGAAAGCTTATGACTATATTCGCCAGAATGTTCATCAGATGTTCGAGAAATCGATTACGGTAATGCAAAAAGCTCTGGATGACCTAAATATCGCCGTTACTGATGCCGGTACCCGCAGTGCGCGTTTAGACTTAATCAGTAATCGCTTAATGTCACAGAAAACGACATTTGAAGTTCTTAAGTCGGAGAATGAAGACGTTGATATCGCCGAAATCGCGATTAAGCTTAACAGCACGGAGTTATCGTATAATGCCGCTTTGATGGCGACAGGTAAAATTATGCAGACATCATTAATGAATTATATTTAATGTAAGAAAATGGAGTCGCAAGTAAGCTTGCGATGCAGGAGGTGTTAAATGATAATCGAAACCAAAAACTTTGGTGAAATCGAGATTAATGAACAAAAAATCATCAATTTTCCCGCCGGAATCATCGGATTCCCTGATTTGAATGATTTCGCCCTCGTCCATGACGACGAAAAAGGAGCAGGAAATGTTCATTGGCTCCAATCATTACAAGAGACAGGATTTGCGATGCCTGTGATGGATCCGCTGATTGTTGTTCCTGATTACAATCCGGTGATTGATGATGATTTATTCGGGCCAATCGGTAATCTCGTTGATAACGAGATGTTAATTTTGGTGACATTAACCGTACCGAAGGACATCAAAACAATGTCTGTCAATTTAAAAGGGCCGATTATTGTCAATGCCGTGACGAGAAAAGCATGTCAGGTTATTTTGGAAGACAAGCAATATGAGGTAAAGTTTCCGATTTATGATATCTTAAATGAAAAGAAAGAAGGTGAGTAAATGTTAGCTTTATCGCGTAAAAAGAACGAAGCAATTATGATAAATAATAATATCGAAGTAACGATATTAGATATCAGGGGCGAGCAGGTAAAGATAGGCATTGCTGCGCCGAAAGAAATTCCTGTATATCGTAAAGAAGTCTATCTCGATATCCAGAATGCGAACAAGGAAGCCATCAGTGCCGAAGGAATGGAAGCGCTTAAGAATCTTTTAGGTTGAGATTGGAGGTTAGTATGGGATATGAAACGAAGGTAATTTTGGTAGCAGTTGCTGACATCGTGCAGACATCTCAAACTTTAGATGAAGCTTATGAACGCATTGCAAGATTAGCAAATGCCGAGGGTGTTATTATCGCTCCAAAAGAAAAAAAAGATAGTAATTAGACATAGATAAATCAGAACTGCTTAATGGCGGTTCTTTTTTATATTTTTTTATTTTTACTCTAAGTTTTTCGTCTTTTATTCCGATATACATACCAAAGACGCTAATTTCTTTGTAACTTTTTTTATTGATAAACACATGGAGGTGATGAAATGGCACTAGAACCAATCGGATCGATTATGACAGTTCAGGCACAGACCGCCCAGAAACCGGTTACGCCACCTACCGTTGAAAAAACTTCTGCAGCTGTTGAGCAGGGGAATTATATTGATGGTACGACGTTGCCTGTATCAAAGATCGAAGGCAGAGACCAGAGTAATGAACAAGGACGTTCAAAAGATCAGGAAAATCAACAGCCAACTACTGATCAAGTAAAAAAAGCAGTAGAACAGCTGAATAAAAACATGTCTCATTCGGAGGCTGTTTTTGGCATTCATGAAAAGACTAGCCGAATCACTATCAAGATTGTTGATAAGGATACGAAGGAACTGATCAAAGAACTTCCGCCGGAGAAAACCTTGGATATGATTACCAAAGTATGGGAAATTGCCGGCTTATTAGTAGACGAAAAGCTTTAATCATAAAGATTATTGGGAAAAGGAGAGAACTATGCCAATCAGGATGACAGGTATGAATTCCGGTTTGGATACGGATCGGATTATTCAAGAGTTAGTACGCGGCCAAAAAACGAAGGTCGATAATTTAAAAAGAAACCAAACATCGCTTCAATGGAAACAGGATGCTTGGAAAGATTTAAACAGCAGAGCGCTTAAACTTCATGGCATGTTAAATAACATGCGTTTTTCAGATGCCTATACGAAAAAGACCAGTAAAGTTTCCAATAATTCCAAGGTAAGCGTCGTTACAGGCGACACCGCGGCGAAAGGTGTACAGAACCTAGAAATAAGCAAGCTGGCAACATCGGGCATTCTGACAGGGGCGAAAATTACGAAATTAGACGGGAAAGCCGTCGGAGCCAATACCAAGCTTTCGGAAATCCTTGATTTTGCCGGTCTTGATAGCGGTGAAACGAGTTTTACCGTAAAAACAGGCGGCAGGGAGCAACAAGTTAAGTTGAATGCCGATACAAGGGTGCAAGACATTGTCAATCAATTCAAAGGCCTTGGGCTAAACGCTAATTTCGACACGACTAACGGACGTCTTTTCGTCAGTTCGCAAAAGATGGGCGCAGCAGGTGATTTCAGTCTTGTTGCGGATAATGAAAACGGCTTTTCAGCACTAAGCGCCCTTGGTATCAATGTTTTTGAAGAGGATGATTATCGGGAACTGGCGGATACGAAGAAGTTCGAAACGGATGGAGTTACTTTTACAGACGACTATAAAAAGTTGCTTGATGCAGAGATGGCTAAACGTTTAAAAACGGATACAGATGCCTATAACGCAGCTGAGAAAGCGTTAAATACACACAGCAAGTTTATCGAAGACAAAATTGGCGCTTATAAGGACTGGTTGTCTGCAAATGACAGCGGTTTCGATCTTACGGTAGCAACAGACCTTGCAATCGTGGAGCGGATGGAATTATTAACCGACGGGATGAAAAGCGACCGCGATACCATTCAGTCAAGCATTAATGCGAAGCAATTATTAATTGACGGTTTAAATGATGATATTGAGAATGAAAGTGACCCGACAGCCAAAGCTACGCTTGAAGAGCAAAGGGATGTTCTTTTAGGGGAAAAAGAAGATCTGTTAAAAGATTTATCTAATAAGAACAAAGAGATTGCCGATACAGGCTATGATAATTTCAATAAAACGGTTTATGGCGCCGCGGTGGATGAAGAAACCCGCTTAAGCGGAGTTAAGGATGCGGCGGAAACAGTAAAAGATGATACCGCCGCACGTCGGACAGCCGCCGAAGCGAAAATTGATGCGGATATTAATTTTGCTTCACATGCAGTCGGCTATACAGGAAATCAGATTGGTCAAAACGGCGCGGCACGTGTTTATGGTGAAGATGCAGAAATATTACTGAACGGCGCGAAATTCACCAACAGTACGAACACCTTTAATATCAACGGCTTAACTATTAATGCGACCCAGAAAACCGAACCGGGTGAAATTATCACGATTACGACCGAAGACGATACATCGGGAATCTATGATGTTATTAAGAATTTCATCAAAGAATACAATGCTTTGATTAACGAAATGGATCGCTTATACAATGCGGAATCAGCTAGAGATTTCAAACCTTTGACCGATGAAGAAAAAGATGCTATGAGCGAACGTGAAATAGCGGATTGGGAGAAGAAAATAAAGGACTCCGTTCTCCGCCGTGACGACTCGCTTAGCGGTATATCAGGTGCAATGAAACAAGCGATGTCCGCAGGTGTAATGGTAAACGGCAAGAATATGTACTTAAATAATTTTGGCATTGAAGCCCTAAGTTTTTTTGCATCAGCCGCTAATGAAAAGAATGCATATTGGATCGACGGCGATCCTGACAGTATCCATACATCAGGAAAAACCGATAAATTAAGAGAAATGATTGCCAATGACCCCAAAACCGTTTCGGATTTCTTCAGTGGCCTATCAAGGAATTTATATGCGGCAATGGATAAGTCATTAATGAGCCGCGGCGACTTTAAAAGTATCAATACGATCTATAATGATAAGCAGCTTAAGAAAGAATATGATAATTTCACTAACTTAATTTCAAGGCAAGAACAGAAACTGACAAAACTTGAAGACAAGTACTATAAGCAATTCTCCGCAATGGAAGTCGCGATGGCGAAGATGCAGTCAAGCCAGAATGCCCTCGCCGGGCTAATGGGATTCCAGGCGAATTAGTAACATAAAGCTTAAACTGTGTCAGGACGGGCGGTATCGTCCTGACACAGGTATGTTTATATAATAGCCGTCCGTGTCAACGGCATAATACGATGTCAAGGATGAGGAGACATAAAATGGCAATGATGAATGCATATGCTCAGTATAATAATTCAAAAATTCTAACCGCTTCGCCGGCTGAGTTAGTATTAATGTTATACGAAGGAGCTATCAAATTTGGCAACATTGCGATTCTCGCGATAGAGCAAAAGGATATCTCAAAAGCGCATACCAACATTATAAAAGTTCAGCGAATAGTCGATAATTTCCGCGCTACGCTTGATATGAAGTACTCCGTCGCGGAAGATTTTGACCGTGTCTATGCATATCTTCAAGGCCGTCTTCTGGATGCTAATATGCAGAAAGATCAGGAGATTATGGCGGAGGTGGTTACACATCTTAGATCTATGCGTGATACATGGAAAGAGGTTATGAAACAAACCCGATAACCTGTAGGTAACTTCATTTTTTTATATTTCGGTACAGAAAGGGGTCGTCAGTGATTGAACTTAAGATTCTTGAGGATAGCTTGATAAAGAAAAAGGGTATCTTGATTCAAATTGAAGAAGAGAATAATAATCAGGAAAACAGTTTGAAAACCACGTCGGTTTCTTTTGACGATTTCGAAGCTATCGTTGACAAAAAAAGCGCATTAATCGATGAACTAAATAAGCTCGACCAAGGTTTTGAAAGTGTCTATGATCGGATTAAAGACGCGTTTCTTTCTAACCGTGATCAATACAAGGTTCAGATAGAAGCTTTTAAATCATTAATTTCCGAGATAACGGAATTAAGCGTTTCTATTCAGGCTCATGAAGCCAGGAATAAAACGTTGGTTGAAAACTACTTCAAGAAAAGCCACGAAAGTATTCAGGCTGACCGCATCCGTGCGAAATCATCCTATGATTTCATGAATAGAATGACTCATCATGACGTCGCGCCGCGATTTATGGACAAAAAGAAGTAGAATAAGGAATTAATTCTTAATGTTGATTTTTTTTAAAGGCTACTTGGAGACTTTGGATTATTTTACTGATTGCATGGCGGAACTTTCGGGTTTCGACATGCTTATTCTTGATGTTAAAGCTGACACTTATAAACGAGATGTCCAAACGGCGATTGAAAGGGCTGATAAGGACACGATCGTTGTTTGTTTTAATAATGCCGATATTACATTGACTTGCCCTGACGGAGTTAATTTGTGGGAAGCAAAAGGAGTTAAGCTATATAATATTATGGTGGATCATCCGATTTCTTTCATGAAATATCTAGAAAAACCACTTCCGAATATGAGTGTAATTACAGTAGACAAAAGCCACAAAAATTTTATCGGCAAATATTTTCCGCAAGTTAAGAATGTCCATTTTTTACCCCATGGCGGAAAAAAGAACAATCACGTACATATTCCTTATAATAAGAGGGAAATAGATGTCTTATATATCGGTTCATGTCAGGCTGATATCGAAGAATATCCTTTAATTAAATATCTTCCTGAGAATGGCCGGGAATTATATATTTATGTTTATGAAAAGCTTTACCACAATCATTCGCTGGAAGTGGCTGATGCAATACGATTATATTTGGAAGAGAAACAGATCTTTCCGAATGAAGATAAACTGGTTGAAATAATATTTAATCTGCATTGCACGATGGAAAGGACTATCAGAAGATGGTATAAATTAGATGCCATAAGAGTTTTGGCGGAAAATGGTATTCGCGTTGAGATATATGGCGAGCAATGGGATGAAATAGAGAAAAAGCATTATACGAATATAAGTATACATAAAAGAGTATCTTCACAGGAATGTGTCGATTTAGTTTGCAATTCAAAGCTTGTTTTGAATTTTATGCCATGGTTTAAGGATGGTTCTCATGAACGGATTTATATCGCAATGCTTAATGAAGCTATATGCATTTCAGATAGAAGTAAATATCTGGAAGAAAAATTTACCCACGGCAAGGATATCGTCTTTTTTGATTATGGTGATTTGCAAGGATTGGCGGAAGATATTAAATACCTCTTAGCTAATGATGATATCGCGCAGCAAATCGCTGCCGCAGGGTGCTTAAGCGCCGGAAATTCAGAATGGAAGAATCGGCTGATTAATATTATTAATGAAGATTTTGAGAATTTCGTTTAGGGTGTTCACAAATTGTTCACATAATATTTACAAAATATTCACGTAAAGGGGTTAACTTTTGTAATAGTTATCCGATATAATCATTACATCAACCAAATATACCGCATGGAAGCGGAACAACCGGCTAGACCGGAAAAATTATTCAAGGAGGAATAATATTATGGTAGTACAACACAATCTTACAGCAATGAACTCAAACAGGATGCTTGGTGCAACACAGATTTCACAAGCTAAGTCAACAGAGAAATTATCATCCGGTTATAAAATTAACCGCGCTGCCGACGACGCTGCAGGACTCGCTATCTCAGAAAAAATGAGACGCCAGATCCGTGGTCTTACCCAAGCTACATCCAACGCTCAAGACGGAATTAGTTGCTTACAGACAGCAGAAGGTGCTTTAGGAGAAGTTCACGACATGCTTCAACGTATGAACGAACTTGCAATCAAAGCCGGTAATGAAACATTACAGTCAACAGATCGTCAATTCATCCAATCAGAGCTTAATGCCTTGAAAAATGAGATTGACCGTGTTTCTGAAACCACAACCTTCAATGAACAGATGTTGCTCAATGGTGAGTTCTCGGAAGGTAAGAGAATCCAGGTAGGTGCAGAAGTTGCTGACGCTAACCAGATTAGAATTACCATTACGAACATGAACTGGACATCTATTACTGCAGCCGCAGGCGATTACAATTCAACATCAGGTACATTAGATGTAACATCGTCAAGCACAAGCAGCACCATTCCCGGCGCACCTGACTATGACAGAATCAAAGGCACCGTTTCCAACATCAAAGCTGCTCTTAAAGCCGTATCAACGATGCGCTCCGACATGGGTGCTGTCCAGAACCGCTTAGAGCACACTGTTGCTAACCTTAAGAACGTTGTTGAGAACACCACCGCTGCTGAATCAGCCGTTCGTGATACCGATATGGCTACAGAGATGGTTAAGTTCGCTAATAACAACATCTTGGCACAAGCAGGTCAGGCAATGTTGGCACAAGCTAATCAGGCTAATCAAGGCGTACTGTCACTGTTATAAGAGACACTGTAAGAAAACTACTAAGAGAATTAAAGATCTTTATGAATGGGAGCTGACTGGTTCAGCTCCTTTTCATATACCGCGCAAAAAGACGTTCCCACATTTGGTAAAGGGATATAGATAAACAAATTTTCATCTTGATTTTAAATAGCTTTTGATATAAAATAGTAGTATTATATACATTTTGCTAAAGAAGGAGGGGGTTATGGCTCAAGTTAATATTAGGATGGATGATGAACTAAAAGAAAAGGCTGAGATTTTTCTTGATGAATTAGGTTTTACATTTTCAAGTGCCTTTAATGTTTTCATAAAGCAAGCACTAAGAGAGAGAAGGATTCCTTTTGATATAGATTTAAGAAGCTTATATCCATCCGGTGATTATCAGCTTTCAAAAGCGGAGTTGATATTAAGGGCTAGTGAGATGGAAAAGGGTATAAATGTAGAAATACACGAGCTGATTGAGGTTTCAGAAGATGATTAAAGCATGGCATGAGAGAGCATGGGAGGAATACACCTATTGGCAAAATCAAGATAGGAAAACACTGAAACGAATTAATGCAATTATTAAAGATATAGAAAGAAATGGCTATAACTGTATTGGTAAACCCGAACCATTAAAGCACCAATTAAGTGATTGGTGGAGTGCAGAGATAGATTGCAAGAATAGATTTATATTTAAGTTAGCAGAGATTAATAAAATTAAGGCAATAGAAATTATGGCATGCAAAGAACATTATTATGACAAATAATTAATATCACTATTAAGTTAGTTATAATTTTTACCGATATATACTATAAGTAAGATAAGGATATCTTATATAACAATATTTCTCGCAAGGATGCGGCTATAAGAATCGTCTACCGTTCAAATCGGCATGCGGCATCTTTTGTATTATGATGGCATGGCGATTTTTTATCGTCTGTTTTTCGTGTTAAAAATTTTTTCAAAAAAAGCTAAAGTATTTTCGAATGCTTCCGATATATTATTCAAGTAAAGGATTACTTAACAAACCGGTTACCAAATGTTCATAATTTAACATCACAATTAGCACATAAAATAATACAAGTAGGAATAACACACCAATTAAAGGAAAGATATGCGCAGGGGCGCTATCTACTTCAAGGAGGATAAATCAATGGTAGTACAACATAACTTAACCGCAATGAACTCAAATAGAATGTTAGGCATCACCACCTCATCACAGGCTAAATCAACCGAGAAACTTTCATCAGGTTACAAAATCAACCGCGCTGCCGACGATGCTGCCGGACTTGCTATCTCGGAGAAAATGAGACGCCAGATCCGCGGTCTTACACAAGCGACAGCTAATGCCCAAGACGGAATTTCTTGCTTACAAACAGCAGAAGGTGCTTTAGGTGAAGTACATGATATGCTTCAACGCATGAACGAACTTGCTATTAAAGCCGGTAACGAAACATTACAGACAACAGACCGTGAATATATCCAATCTGAGCTTAATGCTCTGAAAATGGAAATCGACCGTGTTTCCGAAACAACTACCTTTAATGAACAGATGTTGCTCAATGGTGAGTTCTCAGAAGGTAAGAGAATTCAGGTAGGTGCAGAAGTTGCTGACGCGAACCAGATTAGAATTACTATTCAGAACATGAACTGGGTATCCATTACCGCAAAAGCAGGTGACTACAGATCAACACCGGATACATTAGATGTAACGACAACGGATCCTTCGGGTATCGCAGGAGCACCTGATTATGACAAAATCAAAGGAACCGTGTCTAACATTAAAGCCGCTCTTAAAACCGTATCGACGATGCGTTCCGACATGGGTGCCGTCCAGAACCGCTTAGAGCATACCATTGCTAACCTTAAGAACGTCGTAGAGAACACTACAGCCGCTGAATCACAAGTCCGTGATACCGATATGGCGACAGAGATGGTTAGATTCGCGAATAACAATATCTTGGCACAGGCAGGTCAGGCAATGCTGGCACAAGCCAACCAATCAAATCAGGGTGTATTATCCTTACTTGGATAATAAAATAAACATAATGCATGAACTGATAGTATCGGCGAAATACCGTATACTATCAGTTTTTGTTTTGCAGTAACTTTGTGCTTGCTTTTAGGCATTAACTGAGGTAAAGTATAAATATGACAGAAGAGAATATGAAAAAAACCATAACCAAAATTCATCACCAGCTTGATGTTTTATTAAGTATGGGCGACCGTGAATCACTTGTGAAGATGAGTGGATTATTGGAGCAGACATGGGCTGTATTGCTTAGAAAAGACGATGGACTCCGCTATGCCAGAATGTTTAAAAACATTTGGATGAATGAAGTAGTAAAGGGAGAGCAAGATATTTTTAACGGTGTTCATAGTGTTAATGATATTCTTGAAAAATGCCGCTTAGTTAGACATGCCCTGTTTCGCTTGGAAAACGATTTTCCGCCTGATTTATGTCTCGAAGCTATACAGATTATTTCGGATTTCGGTTTGAGTGAAACAGCGATTCGGGAGTTTCTGAGCGGTAGAATTGAAGATGGTGACAGAGTAATTGCCAGAATCAAAGAAATAACATCTTGAAGTGACTTGCGATCCAATTCGCAGGTTTGACAAGCATGGGAGTAATAATGGAAAAAATTACTTTTATAATGTGCACTAATAATGAAGCATATCTGAATGAGTGCTTTAATTATCTTTCGCTTTTAAATATCCCGGAAAGGTTTGCTATTGATACTCTTGTTATTCCCGATGCCAAATCAATGACAGCTGGTTATAATGAAGGGATGAACGCATCCGATGCAAAGTATAAGATTTATTTGCATCAGGATACTTTTATCCGCAACCAGAATTTTTTATCGGATATTATTGAAATATTCCGTCGCGACGCATCAATCGGAATGATTGGAACGATGGGAGCCGTGAAACTTAGTTCAACTGGTGTCATGTGGAATGAAAGGCGGATAGGCAATTTTTATCGCCTTAATCAAATGAAAGAGATGGAACCAGAGCTGGAGATAGATATTTTGACCGAGGGGTTAATGGAGGTGGAAGTCGTCGATGGTTTATTGATAGCCACTCAATACGACATACCGTGGCGTGAAGATATTTTCGACGGTTGGGATTTTTATGATGTATCACAGTGTCTGGAGTTTCGTCGGCGTGGTTACCAGATTGTCATTCCAGGTCAGGAAAAAGCGTGGTGTATCCATGATTGCGGCATTCCTTATATTGGCGATGCTTATGAACGTTATCGGAGAAAGCTAATAGCGGCTTACAGTGAATTTTTCCCGCCGGTCAAAAGGTTTTTATATACGGTTACCGATGTTGTTCATTCAAAGCATATACCGTGGGGACTTATCGAACTTGGTCACGAGGTATGTATTGAAAAGAAGGAAGTGCATATTCAAGAATATGATGAACAGGACAAAGATGATTTCGCCGAGCGATTGCGGGATCATTATGCCGATTATGTGATAACCTTTGATTTATCCCCTGAGATTGCTCAGGCTTGTCATGAAGTGGGTGTCCCTTATATTGCTTGGGCTTGGGATTCGCCGCTTAAGGAGTTAAACGGCTGGTTTGCGATGTATCCGACGACCTTTGCTTTCTCCATGGACAAAAAAGAAATGGAGAGGATGAAAGCGGAAGGTAAGGGACACGCTCATCTTAATTATATGCATTTAGCGGCGAATGTGACGCAAATGAGCGGCTTAATTATTACAAAAGAAGATGAAAAGAAATATCGTCATGATATTGCGTTAGTTGCCAGTCTTTATGAATCAGCATATTATGAAAGTTATCCGCGCGCGTTAAGCAGACCAGACATACCCAAAGAACTTAAAGAACGTACGATGCGCGACATTGATGAGTATCTGGATAAAATGGTTCTCAATTGGCATCGTGACAGTTCGGTATTCGATTTGCTGCCAGAAGAAACTGCCGAGATTATTGCCGATGCCAGAGTTGATGCCTTTAAGAGCTTTAATATTCCCAATAGGCGTTTTTATGAAGCTTCGCTTGCACGAATCATTACACATCGTGATAGGGTTCGGGTTCTTAAGGAATTGTCAAAGCTATACGATGTCCATTTGTATACTTGGAGCAAAAGGTGTATACCCAAAAAAGTAATCGTTCATGACCCGGTGAATTCTTATGTTGATGCTCCGAAAGTTTATCATTTAAGTAAGATTAATCTGAATATTACCCTAAGGAGTATTGAAACCGGCGTACCGCTCAGAATATTTGAAATCATGAGTGTCGGTGGATTTGTTATGAGCAATTATCAGAAAGATTTAACCGAGTTGTTTGTACCAGACAAAGAGATTGTTCTCTTTGAAAGTATGGAAGAGCTTTTGGAGAAAGTAAAATACTATCTGTCGCATGAAAAGCAACGGGCGAAAATTGCGCTCGCTGGTTATAACAAAGTGAAGCGCTGTTATACTTATCCGCAGATACTGGAAAAAATGATAAAGATTGTTGATGAATCAAAAAATGAGAGCTGACGTGAAAGACTTAAATGTTCTAATTACGGGAACGCGACGAGAATTAGATGCTTTATTATCCAGCGGTGATAGTCATTCTCTGCTTAAATCAATTAAATTACTTAACGAAACAGATGCCGAATTGTTTCAGAATGATGACGGTATTCGTTATACATATTTATTTCAAAAGATATGGCTCACAGAAGTTGCGCAGGGTGAGAAATCAATTTTTACCAATGTAAGAAATGTCGAAGATGTGATGTATAAGCTTCAATTGGTCAGGCATTCATTTTTTCGTTTAGAGAATGATTTTCCGCTCGAATTATGTCTTGAATCAATTAAACTAATCTGCGATTTAGACATCAGTAACACAGCCTTTAATGAAATAGTAACGCGCTATACCGAAGACAGTGATAAGATTATAGCAAGAATTCATGAGGTGAACGCGAAGTATGCGTAGGAAGTCTGACGAACATAAGTTCGCTGCCATTATTTGTAGTAATGATGAAACATATCTTAATGAATGTTTGCTCTACTTATCATTACTTAACATACCGGAAGGCTATGAGTTTGATACATTAGTTATTCCAGATGCTGTTTCGATGGCGGGTGGATATAATGAAGGAATGAATTCAACTAATGCGAAATATAAGATATATCTTCATCAGGATACGTTTATTCGTGAAAAATATTTCTTGCATCATATTCTAAAAATATTTGCATCAGATTCTAGCATTGGTATGATTGGTATGGTTGGAGCGGCAAGACTAAGTAAGAATGCTGTAATGTGGGAGACGGAGCGTATAGGGAACTTGTATCGCTTAGAAAAAGCCCAAGAAACTAATGCAAATATAAATATCAAAATTTCGAATAGTTATATAACTGATGTAGAAGTAATTGACGGCTTTCTAATGGCGACACAAGCAGATATTTCGTGGCGGGAAGATATATTTGATGGTTGGGATTTCTATGATGTGTCGCAAAGCACTGAGTTTCGTCAAGCCGGTTATCGGGTGGTGGTTCCCGGTCAGGTTAAAGCGTGGTGTATTCATGATTGCGGAAATCCGCGTACAGGTAAAGCCTATGAGTTTTACCAGAAGAAGTATTTAGAGACATATCATGTGCTCCGGAGATAAGGTGATGACTGATAATGTGAACATCGTAACCCCGCTAATTGAATCATTAGCTTATTTTATCGAAAATTCTGCGGAGGAAGTGAAAAAACTAGCTATTGATTCTGTTGTTGAGCAATTACAGAAGATTATAGAACTTAACGAAGATATAGATGATATTGAAGTCTATTCGAATAACAATATACGAATTGCCGATATCTTTTCAAAAGTAGAGAAATATTTAGCCGACATCGGTCAGGAAGAAGACCGGTCACAAAAAAAATGTTGCTTAGCAATTGTTGCAATCGCTAAAGATGAAGCGTCTTATTTGGCAGAGTGGATTGAATATCATCTTTTAGTAGGAATAGAGAAATTTTTTGTTTACGATAATGATTCTACCGATAATACAGCGGATATATTAGCGCCTTACGTAAAAAAAGGCGTGGTTAGGCGTATTATCTGGCCTGGAATTAAACAGCAATATCCCGCATATAGGGATGTAGTTACTCGTTTTCGCTATGAGTCGGAATGGTTTGCTTTCATTGATATTGATGAGTTCATCGTGCCTTTATCGACTGCTACAGTAACAGACTTTTTGCGTGAATTATCGCCGAATGTCGCTCAACTTTTGATAGATTGGCGTTCTTTTAATTCCTCCGGACATATCACGAAACCAGAAGGATTGGTAATTGAAAATTACAAGATGCGCGCGGAGAAAAGTAATCATTTTAAGTGTGTTATTAAACCGTTATCTGTTCCGCTTGATGATATCCGGATATCTAATCCTCATTGGTTCGATAATTTGAGCGGAATAACCGTAAACGAAGACAACCATGAACTGGTCGGTAATTTATATGGTTATATCTACGGAGAAAAAAGACTGTCTCAAAAAATTGTGATTAATCATTATCATGTTAAATCAAAGGAAGAATATTTTGAGAGAAGATCAAGAAGAAGAGCGACTACTGGAACGATAGTAACAGAAGATTTGGGTGTTACACTTGAGGATTTATTCGTAAATGTGGATAATTGCATCCCTAATCCCACTGCTTCCGGAGAAAATCAGGACCATTACGATATTTTAGATAGCGTGATGGATAAGTATGTTGAACCTCTAAAAAAGGCATTAGGTATGATTAAGCAGAACCCGTTAGTAAGCGTAATAATACCAACATATAATAGAGCCGACGTGCTCGGGCGTTCGATTGAAAGTGTTTTGAGTCAGACCTATCCGCATTTTGAGTTAATTATTATTGATGATTGTTCGACTGATGGAACAAAAGAGTTGGTGGATTCTTATCAGGATGAACGGATTCATTATATTAAGAATGAATCTAATTTAGGGGCAGGACGAGCCAGAAACATTGGTGTTGCAATTTCGCGAGGTAAATATATTGCTTTTCAGGATAGCGATGATGTCTGGTATCAGGAGAAAATATCCAGACAATTAGCCGCTTTTAGCAATGACAGTATTAATAATGTCGGAATGGTTTATTGTCCTTACCGGTATTTGGTTGCTGAGGATGACTTTATATTTAATGGCGGAAAATTTCAAACAGAACATTTTTCGCATTTATTATTTTGGCCGGACGTTGGCACTCCAACGATGTTGATTTCCAAAGAAGCATGGGACGATGTCGGCGGATTTTCAGAAGAAATTAAATGTTTTGAGGATTGGGAATTTAGTATCCGTGTTGCGGAAAAATATGATTTAATCTGTATACCGGAAGTGTTATGTGATGTGTATCACACAAAGGGTAGTGTAAATGCCGAGTTTGCCAGTAGAATGGAGGCGGAGTTTTATATTCTGAATGAATATCTGCCATATTATAATAGTGAGCAAGCAGCGCGGGTAAAAATGGACCATATTATCAGGCAATCACTGCGACCCGAAAATTATCAATTGTATTTGAGCTTATTTCAGGAAACGATTGATAGAATGCAACAACTAAAGATGTTTGAAGCAATTCAAGCGATGTTGGATGTTCACAAATCATTTTGTAATTAAAGTTTAGGGTTAGGTAAAGGAATGGACAAAATTGATGATATGCTAGTTATTCAAGAAAATGATACTATCCCATTAGTAAGCGTGATAATACCCACATATAATAGAGTTAATGTGCTTGGGCGGTCTATTGATAGCGTTTTGAACCAAAGTTTTACTGCTTTTGAGTTGATTATTGCCGATGATTGTTCGACTGATAGGACAAAGGAGCTGGTTGATTCTTATCAGGATGAGCGGATTCGCTATATAAAGAATGACACTAATTTGGGTGAAGGGGGAGCGCGGAACGCGGGTGCAGCAGTATCACGAGGCAAATATATCGCTTTTAATGACAGTGATGATATATGGTATACGGAAAAGCTGTCACGATTAATAGAGTTTATTAATGACAGCGATAATGACAATATTGGGATGGTTTATCATTTATATAGGTATTTTTCGAGTGAAAATCCGCTTGATTCGGTCATTGTCGGCGGAAAGATTCAAACAGACTATTTTTCTAATTTATTATTTCAACCTGATATCGGCGCACCAACGATGTTTATAACCAAAGAAGCCTGGGATTGTGTCGGCGGTTTTTTGGATACGCTTAGATGTTTAGGGGATTGGGAATTTAGCATACGGATTGCGGAAAGATATGATATTATTTTTTTACCTGAAGTATTATTGGATGCTTTTCGGCTGGACGACGGTATTTGCATAAATATGGATAATAGAATGGCCGGAGAGTTTTATATCCTGAATCGGCATCTTAGACACTTTATCAGCTATAATGCCGCAAAAGTAAAATTTAATAATATAATTCGGCAATCACTGCGTCCGATCAATTATGAAATATATTTGCGATTATTTTTAGAATTAATTGAACGAATGCAGAAGTTAGAGATGTGGGAAGCAATCTCGGCGATGCTTGAAGTTCATGAGTCGTATTATGAGTAATTATTAAAAGCGTGGAATTAAGTGCATGAAGATACAATACTTTAATGGCGGTTTGGGTAATCAGCTATTTCAATATATTTTCTATCGCTATTATCAGCTTAATGCAAGTGATGATATTTATCTTGACGACATGAAGTTTTTCAAGCTTCATGAGCATAACGGTTATGAACTTAAGCGCTTGTTCGGGCTTACTCCTAATCTCATCAGTGATTATTTCGAACCTGATGTGTGGGATTATATGGTTTCGGTAGCCAAAGACGGCGGCGGAGACTTATGCCAGCAGATGAAGAATATGGGTTCTGACATCATCATGGTGGCAGAGACAAAGAATGTTTCCTTTGACGGACAATTATATTTTGTTAAATCAAACGAGTACCACCCTGAATTGGTCGGTTTACCCGGGAATATTTATTATCACGGTTATTGGATTAATAAAGAATGGCTGTCGGCAATTCGCGAAACGATTATGAAGGAGATTGTTTTTCCGCCGCTAACGGACGCAAAAAATGCGGAAATTGCGGATATTATCAGTAAAAATAATTGTGTGTCCGTGCATATCAGACGAGGTGATTTCATTAAGTGGGGAATTGAACTTTCGGAAGAATTTTATTTTGGCGCAATGACCAATATGACCGTCGCTATGCCGGCTACGACCTTTTTGGTTTTTTCTGATGATATCCCTTGGTGCAAGCGGAACTATCAGGAGCTTGGGTTAGATAAGGCAAAAGATAATATAATTTTTGTGACTGGCAATGAAGGCGATAAGAGCTATATTGATTTAGTTTTAATGAGTAAGTGTCGAGGAATGATTATAGCTAATAGTGCTTTTAGTTATTTTGCAGCTTTATATAATGAGCGGTCTGATAAAGTAGTAATTAATCCATCAAAGCGCAGAGATATATAGCAGGAAGGAGATTTGGGAGTGAAAGAAAAAAATTGTATAATATACATTAATGATAATCCGATACATAATGCCGGTTTGTACTTATTAGGTGAGGCATTTAGAAGCTTGGGTTACTATCCGAATTTTATTGATTTGAGGTTGCCTGATTTTGGTAAGGAATTAGGAGAAGCGGTAAACGAAAAGACAGGCTTTTTCTTAAGCATTGACCTTGTCGGTGCAGAATTATATGACGGCGATAAAAGTATATATGAGCATCTGAATATCCCTCTTGTTACTTTACTGCTTGATACAATGGATAAATATGGTATGGAGATATGCAAACTAAAAAATGTTTATTTTGGAGTGTACGATATATATGATGAGCGCTATTTCAAAGAATTCATTAATCCGTCAAGTAAGTACTTTCATGCTAAAATGTGCGGATATCAAGCTATTAAACGGAATGCAGATGATATATCTAAAAGAGTGATTGATATATCGTTTTGCGGGAATATTGTGTCTCTAAATACGATTAAGCAGATTATAAATGATAAATATAGCGACCGTTTACTTAAAGTATGTGAACTTATCATTGAAAAACTGTTGGCTGATGAAACGTCGATACCATATGATGTGTGTACGGAAATATTTGGTTTATACGGTATTACTTTTGCTGATAGTCATCAGATTATGTGTAATATGATTAGATTGGCGATGCTTTACGTAAGGAGTTCACGCCGGATAGATATTCTGAGAACCCTTTCCGCAGCAGGCTTAAAGGTTGATTGTTATGGTATTGAGGGACAATTTAAAGATTTATTAGAACCTACTATAGTTTATCATCACTTTTTGAATTTTTATGATAATCTTGCTGTCATGAGTAATTCAAAGTTTGTCATTAATACTAATTCGTTGACGCAATTTGCGATAACGGAAAGGCAATTGAGCGCGATGATGAATGGTGCTATTCTCTTAACTGATTCGAATGCTTTAAATGAGTCTCTTTTTGAGACGGAAATTGATATGGTTTCTTTTAAGTATAAAGAACTTGATAAATTACCGGAAAGAATATTTGCGTTGCTTGACAATCCGGATAAAATGACAGAGATATCACAAAGAGCCCGGCAAAAGACGCTAAGTTGTTTTACTGCTATGTATAGAGCAAAGAATATTATTGATGCACTGGAGAGTTTAAAATAGAAGCTTAATGAAATAAATCATGAAAGAATGGCAGTTAAATGGATAATATGAGTAGTGAACTTATATGTTGTTAAGTGGAAACAGAGAATGCCGCGAAGGGGTATATGCCGGAGAAAAACAGACATATATCATATGTAGCGATGATTTGAAATTTTTAACGTCTTTATAAGAGCATATTTAAGCGGGGTAAAGAATGTTGGTATTCGTAAAAGGCTACGTACAAACATTAGATTATATTATTGAATGTATGCAGGAGCTTGAAGGTTATGAAAAATTGGTATTAGACATTAGAAGTAATACATTTTGGCATGATATAGAAGTTGCGGCGGCGGGATTTAATCAGGATACAATTGTGGTACTGCTTAATAATGTCGGATATTCCGTAGAGTACCATGATGGAAAGAACTTATGGGAAGAAAAAGGTGTTAAGCTATACAATTATATGGTTGACCACCCTATTTTGTATACAAAATATTTAGCCAAACCATTGTCGAATATGACGGTTTTGATGATGGATAGAAATCACAAAAGGTTTGTTGATAAATTTTTCCCTCAGGTGATGGCGACACACTTTTTTCCGCATGGAGGAATGGCAAGCAATATCCAAATTCCTTATGCTCAGAGAGAAATAGATGTTTTATATATTGGTTCATGTCAACGGGATTTGGGTAATGATTATAGTGCGATAGAGTTTTTTCCGGACAAGGGCGTTGATTTATACACCTATGCTTTCAATAAATTTATGACAGATGAAACGACTTTAGATGTGACCGATATACTACAGATGTATTTAGATGAAAAGCAGATATCACCCATAACAGAAGAATTTGTTGAGATGGTAAAAAATTTGTATCAAGAGGTACAGGCGCGTGTCAGGAGATTGTTCAAAATAAACATTATCAGAGCGTTAGCAGCTAATAATATTCGTGTCGTAATTTATGGTGAAGAATGGGAAGAAGTTGAAGAAGAATTTCCGGGAATCTTAGATATACGTGCGCGCGTTACTAAGAGAGAATGTATTGATTTAGTTGCTAATTCAAAGATAGTAATGAATTTTATGACATGGCTTAAAGATGGTTCCCATGAACGGACTTATTATGCGATGATGAACAAAGCGGTTTGTGTTACGGATAAAAGCAAATTCATGGAAGAAAGATACACTCACGGAGAAGATATTATCTTTTTTGATTATCATTATCCGCAGGGTTTGGCAGATGATATTAAACATCTTCTTCATAATGATTCTATTGCTGAGCGGATAGCGGAAAATGGTTATCAGAAAGCCAAAAATTCAGCGTGGAAAGACCGGCTTTTGAATATCCTTAATGAGGATTTTAGTGATTACATGTGAGTTGGGTAAAAATCGCTTAAAGCTTTTAGAGGGACTAGTTGTGGTTGATAATTATGGAGAAAAAATTACAGAGAAGATTACTATTTTGGATGAATTTATCAACAGCTCATCAGAATATGCTATAAAACAAGCAGCCGAGAGTATTGTAGAGGAACTACAGTCGATTATTGATTTAGTAGAGCATATTGAAGATACGGACGTAAGTCAGCATTTTATAAGTAAAATTACAATGATATTTGCAGAAATAGAAGGTTGCTTAGTTGATAAAATTACTCCAAATTACTGCTGCGCCGTGGCAATTGCCAAAGATGAAGCTTTATATCTAGCTGAATGGATTGAATACCATCGCTTGGTAGGGATTGATAAATTCATTATTTATGATAATGATTCAACAGATAATACCGCAGATGTTTTAGCTCCGTATGTTACAATGGGGATTGTCGAACATATTCTATGGCAAGGAGTCGGACAGCAGAATTTGGCATATTTAGACGCTTTAAGACGCTTGCGCTATGAATCAGAGTGGCTCGCTTTTATTGATATAGATGAGTTTATAGTTCCGTTATCGAGCGAAACAATTGTTGAATTTTTGCGCGAATTGTCCGATGACGTAGGTCAAGTTTTGATTGATTGGCGTTCGTTCAACTCATCGGGTCATATTACGAAACCGGAAGGTCTGGTAATTGAAAACTATACGATGCGTTCGGAGCGAAATAATTGCTTCAAAGCAATCGTAAGACCATCATATGCCCTGCTAGATTTAATAGGTGCGCGCTGTCCTCATTGGTTTGATGGTATCGAGGGACGCACAGTTAATGAAGAGGGGATAGAGATTGTCGGTGACTTGTTTACCTATATAGAAGGTGAGGGGAGATTACAACATAAAATGGCTGTTTATCACTATTTAGTGAAATCGAAGGAAGAATTTTTTATCAGAAGGTCACGGGCAAAAGCCGATACCGGAAGTACATTTTGCGAGGAGCGGAAGATAACATTGGAGCAACTGTTTATTGAAGCAGATTGTTATAACTATGAAAAATGTTTCGGGAAAAACAAAAATGACCGTTATGATATTTATGATGATTATATGTTCAAATATGTTGACCGAGTTAAAGAAGCATTAACACAGACAAGAGAGTTTGATCAGCGGAGATAAAAATGCCTATAAGTTTTAAAGAGCTTTATGAAAACAATAACAATTTGTTGATTTTTGGTACAGGTGATACTTGCGAAAGATTCGTGCTTAATTTAAAAGGGTACGGATTCATTACGGAGCGGGTATTTATTTGGGATATTGCTCAGGTTTACCCGAATGGTTTACATGGCTATAAGACGCTGACAGCACCTGATTTTACTGCGGAGGAACTTGCGAAAACGATTACGATTATTGCTCTTGAGGCAGCGGTTTTAAACGAGCTCATAGGAGAAAATTTTCAAGAAATTTTTGAAGGTTTCGGTTTGAAAATAGTGATACATTATTCAGATATAAGATGGACGGTTAGCACCCTGACAGATGGTGTGTTTGAAAATAAAGCATATACGGACGTTAGTTATCAGGACGACATTGATTTTTCGGGACAAATTCCGTTAGTAAAATCAATCGCTTATTATCTACCGCAATTCCATGAAATTCCGGAAAATAATGAATGGTGGGGTGATGGCTTTACCGAATGGGCGAATACGAAAAAGGCTCGTCCTAAGTTCGATGGTCATTATCAACCCAAAGAGCCGCATGATGATTTGGGATATTATGATTTAAGCGACGCTGAGACTATCCGAAAACAAGCGCAGATGGCAAGGCGCCATGGTATCTATGGATGGTGTATGTACTATTATTGGTTTTCAGGTAAAAAATTGCTGTTCAAACCTTTTGATTTATTACTTGAAAATAAAGATATTGATATTAACTTTTGTATCATGTGGTGTAACGAAACGTGGACGAAAAGTTGGGTTGGGGTTAGTTCGGAGGAATTAATTAAGTGTGATTATAAAGAAGATGATGCCGAAAACTTCATAGATGATTTGCAAAAATACATTGAGGATGAAAGATACATCCGCATCGCCGGAAAACCATTAATTTGTATATATAAGACGGATATACCGGAACTTGGGGATTTTATCAGACGTTTAAGAAAACGCGCCGAAGACATTGGAATTGGTGAAATATATATATTATCAGCTTTACCGGCATTTTTTACAAGTGACGAGAAGACAAGGCAATATTTCGATGGTGAGTATGCTTTTTGTCCAATCTTTTATTCTCCTGATGTTAATACGATATTGGATAAGAGCAATAATTGCATAACGAGACTTGCCCGTAGGCAAAGCCAATGGATTGGTGATTACAAAAGGATTTTTGAAGCGGGCAATCATCAGGCATACCTAAGCTGTATGTGCGGGTGGGATAATTCACCGCGGTATGAAAAAAACTTTGCCGTTTTTGATATTGACCTTTCTTTGCGGAACTTTTATGATTTGGTTAAGTATGTGACAGAGGAAGCAAAGGAGCATAATAAGGAGTTCATTTTCGTTTTTGCTTGGAATGAGTGGGCGGAAGGAGCATATTTAGAGCCTGATCGGCGGTTCGGTTATGCTGTGCTTAATACTTTTTCGAAAGCGGTATGCGGGATTCCTGTAGAGAAAGAGTGAGATCGTAAATGACGGATATATCGAAAATTTTCAGCCCATTATTCCGCAAAGAATAATTCTTGACATAATAATTATTTGAAGTATAATTATTACAGGGAGATTATTCGATGAAAAATTTTGTCAACAGATTCAATGAGCTGAATGTACTAAATGAACAGTACAAAAATAAAGAAGCTTCTTTTGTTGTACTTTATGGCCGTCGGCGGGTCGGTAAAACCACGCTGATTAAAGAATTTATTAAAGATAAACAAGCGCTTTATTTTTTAGCAAGTGAAGAAAATGAAACGATAGGAATGAAGAATTTCGCACACTCTCTTTCGGAATACACAGGGCAGGAGTATCTAAAGAATGCTCAATTTACCGGTTGGAAAGATTTGTTTGAAATTTTTTTAAAATATAACCAAGATGAAAAGAAGCTCCTTATTATTGATGAACTGCCATATATGGTTCATGCCAATCCTGCTTTTCCTTCTATTTTGCAATGGATTTGGGATACATGGTTTCAGAGCCGAAACGTAATGCTGATATTGTGCGGTTCACTTATTAACATGATGGAAAAGCATACCTTGAATTACAATAGTCCTCTTTATGGCCGCCGGACAGGACAGATAAAACTGAAACAGATTGATTTTCGCCACTATCATGAGTTTTTTAATAGTATGCCTTACCGTGATCTGATTGAACATTATGCAGTTACGGGCGGCGTTCCTAAATATATTGAGTTATTTAACGAGAAGAAAAACCTTTATGTTGAAATCGAAAGATTATTACTTAACCCATCGGGCTTATTATATGAAGAGCCTGAATTTTTGCTCAGGCGCGAAGTTTCTGAAATCGGCAGCTATTTTTCGATTATTAGAAGTATCGCAGCAGGAAATCGGAAAGCAGGGAAAATAAGTACTGACATTGGCATAAAGCAAACCAGCCTCCCGAAATATCTTAAAACGCTAATTGACTTGGATATCATCGAACGTGAAGTTCCCATTACAGAAACAAGCCCTGAAAAAAGTAAAATGGGCATGTATCAAATAAAAGATAATTTCATCCGTTTTTGGTTTAGGTTCATCTATCCTGAACGTGGGCGCCTGGAACTTGGACAATCAGATTATGTGCTACAGAAAATCAAAGCCAATTTTATTAATAACCATGTTGCGTATATTTATGAAGAGGTTTGTAAAAGCTTACTTTGGCAGTTGGCGGAGCAACGTCGAATTAGTTTCAACAAAGCGGGGCGTTGGTGGAACGGTAAAGAGGAAATAGATATCGTAGCGGTAGATGAAGGTGGTGAAGATATTGTGTTTGCGGAGTGTAAGTATCGTAATAAACCAACGGATGCAGGTGTTTTTTTTGAACTTTTAAGGAAGAAAGATTTTGTCTTATGGAATTTAGAGAAGCGTAGAGAAAAGTTTATAATATTTTCGATAAATGGATTTACGGGACGATTGATTGAGTTAGCAAAAGAGCGTGAAGATTTAATATTGATTGGCACGGAAGGATAAAAATATGCCGCCTATTTCTGTTTGCATGATTGCCAAAAATGAAGAAGCCGACTTGGCAAGATGCTTGGAAAGTGTTAAACCTTACGGTTTCGAAGTGATCCTGACGGATACAGGTTCGACTGACCGAACGAAGGAAATCGCTCGCCGGTACGGCGCGAAGGTTTTTGAATTTCCCTGGATTGGTGATTTTAGTGCGGCGCGGAATTATTCCGCGGCACAAGCCGCCAATAATTGGATTTTGGTGATTGATTGTGATGAGTATATAACACATATTGATTTGCCGCCAATATTGGATTTAATTAAAAAGTATCCGCGCCTTGCCGGGATGTTAGAGTGGGAAAATGAAATGTTGGGGAATGACAATACCCCCGGAAATGAAAATATCCGCACTTTTACGACAAAGATTGTCAGGTTTTATCATCGGAAGTATTATCATTATACGGGGACGATTCATGAACAGGTAGTACCGATTGGTGCATTTGAGGAAAATGACCTTAAAGCTTTTGATATTCCGCTGAGATTATATCATACAGGCTATGTCGGAAGCCCTGAGAAAATCGCCGCGAAAAATAAGCGTAATATGGACATGCTGCTGGAAGCAATTGAAAAAANCCCCGCCGATGCTTATAATTATTTTCAGGTCGGTCAGACTTATATCGGTTATGAGGATTATGAAGCGGCTTGTGAATGGTTTGGGAAAGCGTTATCCTTCGATCTTGAACCAAGTCTCGAATATGTGCAAATGATGATGGTTTCATACGGACAATCATTATTACTGCTTAATAAAAATGAAGAAGCGCTCAGCTTTGCGGGAGTGTACGACGCGTTTTGCGGGATGACGGATTTCGTTTATTTGATGGGGCGCATATATGAAGCTAATAATCAGCCGATAAAGGCTTTAGGTGAATTTCTAAAGGCGATCACCATGCCGTCCGGGATGCAGGCGGGTGTTAACAGCTTTCTTCCGTGTTATCAAATTGCCGTGATATATGATAATATGAACAATATGGATATTGCGGTAATGTATTATAATAAATGCGGCGATTTTGCTCCCGCGAAGAGAAGACTTATTGAATTGAATGGCTAGGAGAAGAACTTATGCCGCCTATTTCTGTTTGCGTGATAGCAAAAAATGAAGAAGCAAACATCGCAAGGTGTTTAGAGAGCCTTAAGCCTTATGGTTTTGAAGTGATTCTTGTCGATACAGGTTCATCCGACCGAACGAAGGAAATCGCCCTTGAGTACGGCGCCAAGGTTTATGATTTTGCGTGGGTTAGTGACTTTAGTGCGGCGCGGAATTTTGCGGTTTCAAAGGCGGCGAATAACTGGGTATTAGCGATAGATTGTGACGAGTATATTACTCATATTAATTTGCCGGAAATATATTCATTGATGAAGCAATATCCGCGTTGTGTCGGCGTTCTGGAAATTGAAAATGAAATGCAAGGAAGCGGAAATTCATATACCGCTAGATTAGTCCGCTTTTTTTCGCGTAAACATTTTCACTTCACGGGGGCGATCCATGAGCAGGTTATGCCGCTTGGCAAAGAGGAAGATATTTATTCTTTTGACGTGCCGATTAAACTTTATCATACGGGTTATGTCGGAAGCGAGGAGCAGATAGCCGCCAAAAATAAGCGTAATTTTGATATGCTTTTAGCCGCGGTTGAGAAGGAACCGAATGATGCCTATAATTATTATCAGATTGCGCAATCATATGTTCTTGGCGATAATTGTGAGAAAGCTTGTGAGTGGTACAGTAAAGCCCTTTCTTTTGACATTGACCCTGACCTTGATTATGTCAAAACAATGATTGTTTCTTATGGACAATCATTGCTGACATTAGGCAGGAAAGAAGAAGCGCTGAATTTCGTCGGGATATATGATGCTTTTTCGCACCTGACGGATTTCGTATATTTAATGGGGCGGATTTATGAAGCGAATAATCAGGAGGTAAAGGCGCTGGGAGAATTTTTGAAAGCGATAACGATGCCGGCGGGAATGCAGGCAGGGGTTAATAGTTTCCTGCCCTGCTATCGTATTGCGGTTATTTATGATAATATGAATAATATGGAAATTGCTTTAATGTATTACAAAAAATGCGGCGATTTTGCTCCTGCGAAGAGCCGGCTTGATGAGTTATACGGGTAGGTATATGTCAGAGGTGATAAAGAAATTAAATTTAAAACGGGAAAAGAAAAAGAAGTGTGTGATTGTCAGTAATCATGGCCGGAATGATATATACATTGAGGAAATGGAAAAGTGTCTTTCCGGGAATGGTTTTGCGGTGATGGTGATAAAATATTCTGATAGTATGCCGGGGCATAAAATGTATCAGAAAATCGAAAAGGAGGATCCGGAACTGGTAATTACGCTGGATTTAGCCGGATTTAACTTGCGGACGGATACTGATTATATAGCTTATGTTAATTTATCCTGCCCGAATTTACACTTCCTTACAGATGCCGATACAGCGGATACATATGAATGCCTTGGCGGTACGTTAAGCGTAGCAATGTTCTTTTTCTGCCTTAATCCCGAAACATATAGGTATATATCAATAAGTTATCCGCAAGTTCCCTGTGTTAAGCTGGTTGCGAATTGTGAAGAGGGAATTTTATTTATATTGGATGCATTCTAAGTGTAAAAATGAGGTTAAATAAATGATTAATATGCTAAATGAGTTAGATGTAGCTATCAAAGCATCTATTCTCGCAGGTAAAGAGATTATGGCTGTTTATGGTGAAGATGACTTTCATATTGAATATAAGGAAAATCAATCACCGCTGACAGAAGCAGATTTACGCGCTAATAAAGTTATTTGTGAGATGTTGACCGCTGCATTCCCAAGTTATGCGTTATTAACTGAGGAAAGTGAAGACGATTTGACCAGAATGGTCAATGAATATTGTTTTATAGTAGACCCGCTTGACGGAACGAAAGAATTTATTAAACGAAATGGGCAATTTACCGTGAATATTGCTTTGGCATTTAAACAGCGCCCGGTGATGGGTGTTATTTATGTCCCTGTGTCGGGTGAGCTTTATTTTGCGGCAGCAGGCTTCGGAGCTTATCATATAAACATAGACCCGCTTGATGATATTCCGAAGCTATTCGACAAAACAACATGTCAAATAACAGCGTCCAAAAATGAGATTACCAAACTGAAAGTTTCTGAGCGCATCACAGATATCCGCATGGTTATGAGCTCTTCACATGGGTCTGAGCAAATGGAACAATTGGTTGAGAAATATATGATTAAGAATTATATTAAAATGGGTAGTTCATTAAAGGGATGCATAATTGCTAAGGGTGAAGCAGAAGTATATTATCGTTTTAATCCGACAATGGAATGGGATACAGCGGCGATGCAATGTATTGCTTGTGAAGCGGGAGCTGTTTTTCGGCAGATGGATGGCACGGAAATGTTGTATAACCGCGAAAATTCCTTGAATGAGAAAGGTTTTTATATTGTTAATTGTAAACATAATATACTAATGCTATAATATAAATCAGAATATTTCCGATATATCTAATGTGTGTAAGAACGCGCTTTTTAGTTCGGAAGTTTTCAATGACTAATTCATTTTTACAGAAGGGATAACGCAAATGATTCCGTCACAAAACTCTCATCTGGATGCCCTCGAGGCAGAGGCGATTTATATCATGCGTGAAGTTGCCGCTGAATGTGAACGCCCGGTGATGCTTTATTCTATTGGTAAGGATAGTTCAGTAATGCTTCATCTGGCGATGAAAGCCTTTTATCCTGAGAAACCGCCTTTTCCTTTTTTGCATATTGATACGACTTGGAAATTTCGTGAGATGATTAGTTTCCGTGACCGCAAGGCGCAGGAATTAGGCATCGAAATGTTGGTTTATACGAATGTTGAAGCCCAAAAGCAAGGCGTCAATCCGTTCGATCATGGTGCGGCATATACGGATATTATGAAAACACAAGCCCTAAAAGACGCTTTGGACAAATATAAATTCACGGCTGCTTTTGGCGGCGGGCGGCGTGACGAAGAAAAATCCCGTGCCAAAGAACGGATATTTTCCTTCCGAAATTCCGCGCACGCGTGGGATCCGAAGAACCAACGCCCCGAGATGTGGAAACTCTATAATACTCGCCTTAAAGAAGGCGAGAGTATGCGCGTATTTCCCATTTCTAATTGGACGGAAAAAGATATATGGCAGTATATTCAAAGAGAAAAAATTGATATTGTTCCTCTCTATTTCGCAGCCGAACGGCCTATCGTATACCGTGACGGTAATATTATCATGGTCGATGATGAGCGGATGCGGTTTAATGAAGGGGAAGAGATTGAGTATAAAAAGGTTCGTTTCCGAACACTGGGATGCTACCCTTTGACAGGCGGTTGCGAGTCTGAGGCGGTAACACTTGATGAAATTGTTGCCGAGACGCTGGCTGTTATTACATCCGAGCGGACAAGCCGCGTTATTGACCATGAAGCTTTAGGAAGCATGGAGAAAAGAAAGCGGGAAGGATATTTTTAGATGAAAGGATTACTAAAATTTATTACTTGCGGTTCGGTAGACGACGGAAAATCGACTTTAATCGGACATATGTTATATGATGCGAAATTATTATTTACCGATCAACAAAAAACATTGGAACTTGACAGTCGGTTGGGCAGCCGCGACGGGCAACTGGATTATTCCCTACTTTTAGATGGTTTAATGGCAGAACGCGAGCAAGG
Organism: Lachnospiraceae bacterium; assembly: GCA_009787745.1. Classification (GTDB taxonomy): domain Bacteria; phylum Bacillota; class Clostridia; order Lachnospirales; family Lachnospiraceae; genus UBA935. Next base: position 3,963 of record WQST01000001.1, on the reverse strand, counting down.
GATAACAATTGATGTAGCATATCGCTTTTTTACGACAGAAAGACGGTCTTTCATTGTTGCCGATTGCCCCGGTCATGAGCAATATACCAGAAATATGGCTGTCGGTGCTTCGTTTGCCGATCTGGCAATTGTTTTAGTCGATGCGACCAAAGGAATGCTTACCCAAACAAGACGTCATTTGCGGATTTGTGCTCTGATGGGTATCCGTCATTTCGTTCTTGCGGTAAATAAAATGGATTTGGTTTCATATGATCGCCGTATTTTTGAAGAAATTAGTTCTGAATTTAAGGGTCTGGCTTTTTCTCTTACCGCCGAATCAGTAATGGCAATTCCCGTTTGTGCGACTGACGGGGATAATGTAACGGGAGCATCTAAACGGATGGCTTGGTATAAAGGTCGTTCGTTGCTTAAATATTTAGAAGAAATTGATGCAGGGGATGAAGATGCCGCGTCGGTTAACGACGGCCTTATTATGCCTATTCAGCGTGTTTGTCGTCCGAATCATACTTTTCGGGGTTTTCAGGGGCAGATTGAGAGTGGGTCAATATCTGTGAATGATGAAGTAACAGTTTTACCGGGAGGCGAAAAAGCATTAGTCAAAGTCATATATTGTGCGGATAAAACTGCCGATAGAGCGACATTGGGGCAACCTGTGACATTGAGCCTTGACCGTGAAGTAGATGTTTCCCGCGGAAATGTTTTAGTTAAAGGCAAAGAACCCGAAATAAGCAGTGCATTTACGGCCGTTCTATTATGGATGGACAGTGAAGAATTAGTTTCCGGGAAGCATTATTTGTTGAAATGCGGTACGAAAACGCTTCCGGCGACAGTAATGTCGGTAAAGCATCGTATTGATATCAATAATGGCAAGCATGTGTCTGCTGATAAGCTTTTCAAGAATGAAATAGGTGAGTGCGATATTCTTCTTAATGAGAACATGGTTTTTACCTCTTTAGCAGATAATAAAGCACTGGGCGGTTTTATTTTGATTGACCGATTAAGTAATATGACCTCAGCATGCGGAGCAATCAAGCATTCGCTTAGGCGCTCGACCAATATCGTGTGGTCGGATACTGATATTACGGGGGCTATGCGCGCCGAGTTGATGAAGCAGGAACCTTTAACTATTTGGTTTACAGGACTATCGGGTGCAGGGAAAACGGTTTTGGCAAATGCTTTAGAAAAGCGCTTGTATGCTTTAGGCAAACACACAATGATTCTGGATGGTGATAATATTCGCCATGGGCTTAATCGCAATCTGGGCTTTAAAGAAGTTGATCGGATTGAGAATATACGGCGGATTGCGGAAGTTTCTAAGCTAATGAATGATGCAGGGTTGATTGTTTTGACATCATTTATTTCACCGCATGAGGAACAGCGTGATAATGCGCGCCGTATTATCGGTGAATCGTTTAAGTTGGTTCATGTAAGTACATCGATGGCGATTTGCGAAAGCCGTGATGTTAAGGGCTTATATGCCAAAGCCAGAAGAGGTGAAATTCCGAATTTCACAGGTATTACAGATGTTTACGAAGTGCCGGGCAAAGCTGATTTGACGGTTGATACGGCAGAATTATCAATTGATGAAGCAGTTGAGATATTGATGAAAAAGTTTTTTACTTAAAAGTCGGAGGAGTTGACTTATGCGGTCAATGAGAAAAAGAATAATTTTGGGGATGATGTGTTTGTTGATATTTGGTAGTCTTTGTGCTTGCGGGAATCCTAAAAATGGTGATTTAGAAAAAATAAATATGGCTTGTTTTCCTAATATTACACATGCTCAAGCCTTATTTATGAAAGGGCAGGGGAGCCTGGAAAAGGCATTCGGTGATGATGTCGCGGTGAATTGGATCACCTTTAATGCCGGACCGTCGGAAATTGAAGCTCTTTTTGCCGGAGAAGTAGATATCGGCTATATCGGGCCCGTTCCCGCGGTCAGCGGTTATTTGCAATCATCAGGAGACTTATATATAATCGCGGGAGCTTCGAATGGCGGTTCTGTTCTCATCGCGGGGAAAGATTCCGATATATATTCGGCGGCCGATTTGGCTGAGCGGACAGTGGCGATTCCCCAGTTCGGTAATACCCAGCATTTGAGTTTGCTGGCACTTTTATCAGCGAACGATTTAACCCCTTCAACAAGCGGCGGTTCCGTGCATGTTGTTCAATCATCGAATGCGGATATTGCAAATTTGATGGCGGCGGGAAATATAGATGCCGCATTAGTGCCTGAGCCATGGGGAAGTATCCTTGAGATTAGGCATGAAGGGCGCGTTGTTCTTGATTATGACCAAGTTGATCCGAACGGGATTCCTTCAACAGCGGTGGTAATTGTGCGGAAAGATTTTCTTGATGCCCACCCGGAAGCGGTGGAAAAATTTATGGCGGCACACAAGGAAGCAACTGATTACATCAATGCAAATTCTAATGAAGCGATGACAATTATTAATGAACAGATCAGCTTGATTACGCAGCAGCTTATTGATACCGATATTTTGAGCAGTGCTTTTGACCGTCTTGAAATCAGCTGGCAGATTCCAATTTCCTCAGTGATGGATTTTGCGAAGATTGGCGTTGACGAGAATTTATTTTTGAAGATGCCCGACGAAGCGATTGTTTTTGATAGATATACGAAATAGTGTGAAAACACAATATTGGGGATTATCATGTCATTAGAAATTAAGAATGTCACAAAAAAATTTGATAACGCGAAAATCAATACTCTGGAAGATGTTTCTTTGACAATTGGCGAGAGTGAATTTATTTGTGTGATTGGACCGTCGGGTTGTGGAAAAACGACGCTTTTGAATCTTATTGCCGGTTTGGAAAAGCCTTCGTCAGGCAGTATTTCGTATAATGGCATTCCGATTACCTCACCCGGCCCTGACCGAATCGTTATGTTTCAGGAGTCGGCATTGTTTCCCTGGCTGACGGTTAAAGAAAATATCTTTTTCGGTCTTAAACTGGCGGGGAAATCAAAAGCAGAGCAGGAAGAAATCACTTCTCAATATTTGAAAATGGTACAGCTGGCGCATTACCGCGATTACCGCCCTCACGAACTATCCGGCGGAATGAAGCAACGAGCCGCTTTAGCAAGAGCTTTGGCGCTTGATTCAAATTTACTTTTAATGGATGAACCGTTTGCATCACTGGATAAGCAAACGCGAAATAAACTGCGCGAAGAAATTCAGGATATTTTTATGCAGACGAAAAAAACAGTTTTTTTCATCACCCATAGTGTGGAAGAAGCGATTTTTTTTGCGGATCGTATTGTTATGCTTGGCGCTCATCCCGGTAGAGTTATTCGGGAAATGAAAGTTGGATTATCGCGTCCTAGGCAAATAGATGGAGCAGAATTTATTGAATTGCGGGCAAATTTATTATCCGAAATGCGGGAAGAAGTAGATAAAAGTGTCGAGGCGGAATATCGCAATGACTAATGTGATAGTCGCGCAAAAGCGCGGCTTTTTACACGGCAAGCATGGAGTAAGTATGAAAAATATGATTCTAAAAACAATTTTATTTTATATCGGCTTGATTCTGATTTGGCAATTGGTTTTTTGGGTGGGAACTGAGTTGTTTAGGTGGTGGAAGCCATATGCGCTTCCGAATCCGCTCGGGGTGTGGCAATCATTGGGCTTAATGATAACGCAAAAAACATTATGGCCGGCTGTTTTATTTAGCTTGCGCCGGGCTTTTGTCGGCTTTATTTTATCAGGCTTGCTTGGTGTAGCGGTCGGGTTGCTATTATCACAGCTAAAGCAAGTTCAAATAATGCTAAAGCCATTGATTCTGGGCGTTCAATCATTACCTTCGGTATGTTGGGTTCCGTTTGCAATTCTTTGGTTTGGATTAACTGAGAAATCGGTTATTTTTGTTATTGTAATCGGCTCGGCTTTTAGTATTGCGATTGCTGTAGAAGCGGCAATCCGTAATGTTTCGCCGCTTTATCTTAAAGCGGCA